>ONJE01000138.1 GCA_900318045.1 uncultured Eubacteriales bacterium | reverse complement strand
ACCTCTAAAGCTATCGCGCCGTCCGGCGAGATGAATTTTAGACAGATTTGACTTGCAAAAGACGCAGGCTGCCTGGCGGGCAGTCAAGGTTTTTGCAAGTCGAAGATGGCTGAAATTCAGCCGCCCGACGGTGATGAGAGTTTTTAGAGGTGCCCTGAAGAGGGTATTCCTGTTTGCGATGGTCGCGTGCCTGTGCCTTGCCGCCTGGGGCGGCGCAGCGCCGGGCGAAGCCGCGGCGACGGAGAAAGCGGCCTCGATGTCCGCGGAGGAGCTGTTCCAGGCGGGCAAGGACGCCTGCGAGGCGAAGGGCTACGGCATGGCGCAGGATTATGAAAAGGCCGCGGAGTACTTACCGGAAGCCGGCGGAGCTGGGCAGCGAAGAGGCCGCGGAACAGCTGAAGAAGCTGGCGGAGGAAGGACACATCAAGGCGGAGCAGTAAAAGTGATGTGTGATGGTTGTATCACGGTCCCCGTGATATGATAATCGTGGGGATATCAGGGCGTGTTTCTAAATACCGACATCGTAAAAAAGGAGCCCCTATGCAGAGTAAATATTATTTCACCGTAAACGGCGAGCTCCGGGAGACCGCCGAGGACAAGCCGCTGCTGCGCTACCTGCGGGACGATTTGCACCTGCACTCCGTCAAGGACGGGTGCAGCGAGGGCGCCTGCGGCACCTGCACCGTCATCGTCGAGGACAGGGCGGCCAAGGCCTGCGTGCTGACCACGAAGCGGGTCGCGGGCAAACACATCCTGACGGTGGAGGGCCTGTCGGACTTTGAGAAGGAAGCCTTCGTGTACGCCTTCGGGGTCAGCGGCTCTGTCCAGTGCGGCTTCTGCACCCCCGGCATGGTCATGGCGGGCAAGGCGCTGCTGGATAAGAACCCCGATCCCTCGGAGGAGGAGATTCGCGCCGCCATCAAGGGCAACCTGTGCCGCTGCACCGGCTACCGCAAGATCATCGACGGCATCAGGCTGGCCGGGGCCATCCTCCGGGGCGAGGCGCAGATCGACCCCGCCGCCGAAAAAGGCGATGTCTACGGCGTGGGGGAGCGGGCGTTCCGGGTGGACGTGCGGGACAAGGTGCTGGGTACAGGCGTGTACCCGGACGACGTGGAGATGGAGAACATGGCCCACCTGTCCGCGGTGCGCTCACAGTACGCCCGGGCCCGGGTGCTGTCCATTGACGCCAGCGAAGCCCTGGCCATGGACGGCGTGGTGGGCGTGCTGACGGCGGAGGACGTACCCCACAACAAGGTGGGCCACCTCCAGCAGGACTGGGACGTGATGATCCCCGTGGGCGGCATCACCCGCTGCGTGGGCGACGCCGTCTGCCTGGTGGTGGCTGAGAGTGAGGCCGTCCTGAGGGCCGCGAAGGAAAAAATCAAAATCGAATACGAGGTGTTGACGCCCGTGACCTCCATCGCCGGGGCCATGGCCCCGGATGCGCCGAAGGTGCACAGCGGGGGCAACCTGTGCCAAAAACGACACGTCACCCGGGGCGACGCCGCGGCGGCGCTGGCCGCATCGGCATACAAGGTTACACAGTCCTTCAGCACCCCCTTCACCGAGCACGCCTTCCTGGAGCCGGAGTGCGCGGTGGCCTTTCCCTATAAGGACGGCATCAAGATTCTCAGCAGCGACCAGGGCGTGTACGACACCCGCCGGGAGGTCGCCATCATGTTCGGCTGGGAGCCGGAGCGGGTCGTGGTGGAGAACTGCCTGGTGGGCGGCGGCTTCGGCGGCAAGGAGGATGTGTCCGTCCAGCACATCAGCGCCCTGGCGGCCTGGAAATACCAGCGCCCCGTCAAGGCAAAGCTCACCCGGCAGGAGTCCATCAGTTTCCATCCCAAGCGCCACGCCATGGAGGGCACCTTCACCCTGGGCTGCGATGAAAACGGCATCTTCACGGCGTTGGACTGCGACATTTACTTCGACACAGGGGCCTATGCCTCTCTCTGCGGGCCGGTGCTGGAGCGGGCCTGCACCCATTCCGTGGGGCCGTACTGTTACCAGAACACGGACATCCGGGGCTACGGCTACTACACCAACAACCCCCCTGCCGGGGCCTTCCGGGGCTTCGGCGTCAGCCAGAGCGAATTCGCGCTGGAGACCATGATCAACCTGCTGGCGGAAAAGGTGGGCATCTCTCCCTGGGAGATAAGGTATCGCAACGCCATCGAGCCGGGAAAGGCGCTGCCCAACGGCCAGATCGCCGACTGCTCCACGGCGCTGAAGGAGACACTGCTGGCCGTAAAGGACGTGTACGAGGCCAACCGGGACCATGCCGGCATCGCTTGCGCCATGAAGAACTCCGGCGTGGGCGTGGGCCTGCCGGACAAGGGCCGGGCGAAGCTGAAAATCGAGGACGGCGGTTGCGTGATCTACTGCGCCGCCTCGGACATCGGCCAGGGCTGCCGGACCGTGTTCTGCCAGGACGTGGCCCAGGCCACAGGCCTGCCCCTTTCGAAGATTCGCAACGGCTCCGGCAGCACCGAGCTCGCTCCGGATTCGGGCACCACCTCCGGCTCCCGGCAGACGTTGCTCTCCGGCGAGGCGGTGCGCGTGGCCGCGCTCCAGCTCAAACAGGCGCTGGATGAAGCCGGCGGTGATATCGACGCTCTGGAGGGCCGGGAATTTTACTACGAATACTTCGAGCCCACCGACAAGCTGGGGGCCGACGTGCCCAACCCCAAGAGCCATATCGCTTACGGCTACGCCACCCACGTGGTGATCCTGGACGACGAT
Source organism: uncultured Eubacteriales bacterium (assembly GCA_900318045.1). Lineage (GTDB taxonomy): Bacteria > Bacillota > Clostridia > Christensenellales > Aristaeellaceae > UBA2862. Next base: position 15,053 of record ONJE01000138.1, on the reverse strand, counting down.
GGCCGGGTGAAATCGGTCTACGCGGCCCACGATTCCGGCAGGGTGGTCAATCCCGTTGCCATACAGGGCCAGATCGAGGGCGGCGTGCTGATGAGCATGGGCTACGCCCTGACGGAGGACTTTCCCCTGAAGGACGGCGTGCCCACGGCGAAGCTGGGCACGCTGGGGCTGCTTCGGGCGACCCAGATCCCCGACATCCACGCCATCTATGTGGAGAAGGAAAACCTTCTGCCCGTGGCCTGGGGAGCGAAGGGCATCGGCGAGATCGCCGCCATCCCCACCGCCCCCGCCGTGCAGGGGGCCTACTACGCGCTGGACGGGGTGTTCCGGACGAAGCTGCCGCTGGAAAACACCTGGTACAGGAAGCCGAAGGAAAATACATTGTAAATATCGTGAATGAAGGAGAGGTGGACCTTGCAATGAGAACACTGATTCGCAACGGCACAATCGTAACCGATCAAGACGTGTTTCAGGGCGACATCCTTCTCCTGGACAGTCATATTCACGAGATAGCCGAACACATCGACGCCCCAAACGCTGAAATCATCGATGCCGACGGGAAATACGTCCTCCCCGGGGCGGTGGACATCCACACCCACATGGACCTGGACGTGGGCATTGCCAGGGTGATCGACGACTTCTATACCGGCACGGTGGCGGCGGCCTGCGGCGGCACCACCACCATCGTGGATCACATGGCCTTCGGCCCTGCGGGGTGCAGCCCCTGGCGCCAGGTGAAGGAATACCACCGCCTCGCTGACGGCAACGCCGCCGTGGACTACGGCTTCCACGGGGTGTTGCAGCACGTCGATGACGCCGTGCTGGACGACATGGCCGAAATTGCCGTGCAGGAAGGCATCACCAGCTTCAAGGTCTACATGACCTACGATTACAGGCTGGACGACCTGGCGCTGATGAAGGTGCTGGAACGCGCGAAACGGGAGGGCATACTGATCGCTGCCCACTGTGAAAACCACGGTATCGTCACCGCCTTGCGGGAGCGCTTTGTCGCCGAAGGGAAGACCCAGGCCAAATGGCACCCCCTGAGCCGTCCCCCGGAGGCCGAGGCCGAGGCGGTAAACCGGCTGTTGCTCCTGGCCCGGGTCGCGGGGGACGCGCCGGTGTACGTGGTGCACCTGTCCTCCCGCCTGGGGCTGGAGGAGCTTCGCCGGGCGAAGGCCATGGGACAGGGGCGCCTCGGGGCCGAGACCTGTCCCCAGTACCTGCTGTTGGACGCGGCGATGTACGCCGACCCCCGGGAGGGCCTGAAGGCCATCATGGCCCCGCCGCTGCGCGGGGAAGAGGACCGGGGGGCGCTGTGGGCAGCCCTGTCCGCCGGTGAGCTGGACACCGTGGCCACCGACCACTGCCCCTTCACCTTTGCGCGCCAAAAGCAGCAGGGGGCAGGCGATTTCACGAAATGTCCCAGCGGCGCGCCGGGCGTGGAGGAGCGGCTGATCCTGCTGTATTCCGAAGGCGTGACAAAGGGGCGTATCACTCTGCCCCAGCTGGTGAAGTATGCCTGCGCGAACCCCGCGAGGGTCGCCGGGCTCTATCCCCGGAAGGGGGCCATCGCCCCCGGCGCGGATGCCGACCTGGTGATACTGGACCCGGAAAAGAAATGGACGCTGACCACGGGGCGGATGCACGGCAATTCGGATTACACCTGCTACGAGGGCATGGAGATTCGCGGCGCGGTGGAGCGGGTGCTGCTTCGCGGGAAGACCGTCGCCCACAACGGCGCGTTCACCGGCCGACGGGGCGACGGACAGTATTTGCGCCGGGGAAAGAGCGTTTTGTGTTCATGAGAGCGAGCATTCAGGCCATTGGCTGCATCGTGATGGCCTCGGGGCTGTCGGCGCGGTACGGGAGGAACAAACTGCTGGAGGAGCTGGGCGGCAGACCAGTGATTGTGCATACCGTTGAACATCTTGCCGCGGCGGGCCTTGTGCCTCTGGTGGTGACCCGCAGCGACGCCGTCTCGGCGCTGATGAACCGGACGGGCGTCGCCTGCGTGGTTCACGACGGCCCGCTCAAGAGCGATACCATGCGCGTGGGTATTGAAGCCCTGTCCCCGGACGCGGCGGGCTTCCTGTTCATGCCCGCCGACCAGCCCCTCACGTTGCCCGATTCCCTGCGCAGGCTGGCGGCGCAGTTTCTGGGAAACCCGACCCGGGCCGCGCGGCTGGGGCATGGGGATACCCCCGGCAGCCCGGTGCTGTTCCCCGCCGCCTGCCGAAATGCCCTGCTGGCCTACCGGGGCGACCGGGGCGGCGCGGATGTGCTGAAAAGCCAGCGCATCCCCTGCGACATCGTGCAGGTGTCGCACCCCTGGGAGCTCTGGGACGTGGACACGCCCGAGGGGATGGAGCGGGTGCGAAATGCGTTATAGCTCAGCGTCAATGGTATACGGGAATGAGTACAGGCGAGGGAACAGGCAACAGGGAACAGGGAACAGGAATAGTGGCTACCGTCCATTCTGCTGAATCCATTGAAACAGGCTTTATCAAGATACTGAGCAGTAATCGAAATGCCCGTCACGGCGCAAGCGCTGACCCTGCCGGCACTTGACAATATCGAATGACCATAGTACAATGAATATGGTTATTTTTTTGGATATATAACGTTTGATCGCGCGCTTTCGGGAGGAGCATTCCATGAGCACAGACCAAAACCCGCGGCCATCCGTCACGGCTCGGGTCAAGCTGACGCTGCACACCGGCGAACGATTCTTTGGCCCGGGCATCTGCGAGCTATTGGAGCGCATCCGCAATACCGGCTCCATACAGGCTGCGGCGGCGGAGATGGAGATGTCCTACACCAAAGCCTGGCGGATACTGAACCGGGCCGAGAAAGAGATGGGCTTCGACCTCATCACCCGGGTCAGCGGCGGCAGGAACGGCGGCAGCTCGAAGCTGACCGAAGCCGGGGAGAAGGCTGTGGCCGATTACCGGCGGATGGAGGCGCGGCTGACTGAGTTCGCCGAAAGCTTGTTGAAAGCCTGCGAGCCGTCGTTTATGCCCCGGGAAAGCCGCGCCGCGCAGGATCGACCAATGTAGAAGTATTCACGCAGCCACGATAATCACGGATTGGGGAAGAGAAGCCATGGACAAGCGATACGGCGTGGGTATCGACATCGGCTCCACCTGCGCAAAGTCCGTCGCCGTAGACGGGGACGGGGTCGTCGTCTGGCACGACCTGCGTCCCACTGGCTGGAGCAGCGTGGATACCGCCGGGGCCATTCAAAGCAGCCTTCCGGAAGCCGTCAAAGCCGGGCAGGCCCGCTTCGTGGCCACCGGCTACGGCCGCGTGTCGGTGCCCTTTGCCGACAAATGCCTCACCGAGATCAGCTGTCACGGGAAGGGTGCGGTGCACCTGTTCGACGCGAAGGACCTGAACGTCATCGACATCGGCGGCCAGGACACGAAGCTGATCGTCATCACCAACGGCGCGGTGTCCGAATTTGTGATGAACGACAAGTGCTCCGCCGGCACGGGCCGCTTTTTGGAGGTCATGGCCAATACGCTGTCGGTGACACCCGGCGGCCTGTGCGATATGGCGAGCCGGGGCGGCGAGACGCGCATCAGCTCGCTGTGCACGGTATTCGCGGAGTCAGAGGTCATCAACCTGATCGGCAGGGGCACACCCAGGGAGGACATCGCCTGGGGCGTGGTGGATTCCATCGCCCAGAAGGTCAAGGCCCAGGCCGGGAAGCTGCGCCTGGGAAGCGGGCCCCTGTGCCTGACCGGCGGATTGTGCGGATTTCCCTTTGTGCTGGAAAGGCTGGAGAGGGCCTTCGGCCGCGAGGTGCGCACCGATCCCCGGGCCCGTTTTGCCGGGGCGCTGGGGGCGGTTCGCAGGCTTACTGGCGGTAAGTCAAGGAATTTGCAGACTGCGGATGGCTGAAAGTCATCCGTCAGGCTGCCACCCATATTGTGCGGTATTTCCTTAATATAAGGCGGCACGGCGGCCGTCACAATCCCACAGAGATATTCAGGAGGATTTCAACGATGGCAGACTATGTGAAGATGTGGAAAGACCTGGGCATGGATCTGGAATCCCACGACATGCTGTGCCAGGTGTTGCCCACCGCGGTGGGCGACGTTTTTCTGACCCAGGAGAACCGACCCAAGGCCATGGACTTCTGGGATCTGGTGATTTCGGAGGTGCATGGTATACGGCCCGCGGAGCTGATCGAGGAACAGAAGAAGGGCCGCAAGGTGTTCGGAACCTTCTGCGTGTTCGTGCCCGACGAGGTGATCATCGCCGCCAACGGCATCGTGACCGGCCTGTGCGGCGGCTCCCAGTTCTGGGTGCCGGGGGGCGAGGCCGTGCTGCCCAAGAACACCTGTCCGCTGATCAAGGCCTCCGTGGGTGCGCGCCTGGGGCGCACCTGTCCCTTCTTCAGGATCGCCGATGTCTACGTGGGCGAGACCACCTGCGACGGCAAGAAGAAGGCCTATGAGATCCTGGGGCAGGACGTGCCCATGCTGATCATGGACGTGCCCCAGATGAAGCGGGAAAAGGACATACTGAAGTGGAAGGATGAGATCGCCGACTTCGCCGCGAAGGTGGAACAGATCACCGGCAACAGGCTGACCGTCGAAAACCTGAAGGCGGCCATACGCACGGTCAACGAAAAGCGGAAGGCCATGCAGCGGGTCTACGACGCCCGCAAGAGCCTGAACCTGCCCATCTCGGGTCGCGACGCGCTGCTGATGACGCAGATCTCGTTCTTTGACGACCCGGCCCGCTGCGCCCAGATGTGCAACCGCCTGGCCGATGAGCTGGAGCAGCGCATCCGCGATGGCGTGAGCGTGGCGAAAAAGGGCGACAAGCGCATACTGATCACCGGCACGCCGCTGGCGGTGCCAAACTGGAAGCTGCATAACATCATCGAAACCAGCGGCGCGGTGGTCGTCTGCGAGGAGATGTGCACCGGCACCCGCTACTTCGAGAACCTCGTGGACGACAGCGGCGAGACCCTGGACGAGCTGTTCATGGCCCTGGCCCGGCGCTACATGAAGAACAACTGCGCCTGCTTCACGCCCAACCCCGGCCGCGTGGATGACATCATCCGCCTGGCAGAGGCATACCATGCCGACGGCGTGATCGACTGCAGCCTGAAGTTCTGCGGCCTGTACGACATTGAAAAGCGGTCCGTTTCGGAAGCGCTGAAGGCAAAGGGCATACCGGTGCTGTCCCTGGAGACCGATTATGAGGATTCCGACGCCGGTCAGCTCCGCACCCGCATCGAGGCATTCGTGGAAATGCTGAACGGATGATGGTTCGATACTATATTCTGTTTGACAACTATGAGCAGGGTCTCGCGCTGCACGACCTGTTGGATGACGCCGGGGTGACAAACCGCATCGCCCCGGCTCCCGCCGCCGCCCGTGGCGAGCTGTGCTGCGGCATGTCGCTGCTGTTGGAGGCCGACACGATCGACCGGGCGCGGGCGGTCATACTCGAAACCGGCGCCGCCCACCACAGCATCGTGCCCCTGGAGGACCAGCTGCAGGCGAGGCGGGATCGCTACTGCTGACAAAACGGAGTGTGCCATGATCTATCTTGACAACGCCGCCACCACGCTGCGAAAGCCGCCCTGCGTGGCCGAGGCGGTGGCGGAGGCGCTGACCTCGCTGGGCAACGCCTCCCGGGGGGCCCACGAGGGGGCGCTGAATTCGAACCGCCTGCTGTACCGGACCCGCGGAAAGCTGGCGAAGCTGTTCGGCTGTCCGAAGTCGGAGCAGGTGATCTTCACCGCCAATTCCACCGAGGCGCTGAACATCGCCATCAGCGGTACGCTGAAGGCGGGCGACCACGTGATAACCACGGCGCTGGAGCACAATTCAGTGCTTCGGCCGCTGTATCGGTTGAACCGGGAGCAGGGCGTGGCGCTGTCCGTCGTGTCGGCGGACAGCCGGGGCTGTATCGACTGCGGGGATATTGAAAAACATATCCAAAACAATACCCGCGCCGTCGTTTGCACCCATGCTTCCAACCTGACGGGCAACCTGGTGGATATCGACCGGATTGGTCAGATCGCCCCACAAGTCGATGATGGGGCCCCAGGGCACCGGTGGGCTGTGCATCAACGGGGATATCGAGGTGGAACCCCTCAAGGTCGGCGGCACCGGGGTGCAGTCGTATCTGGAGACGCAGCCCCGGGAGTACCCGACGCGGCTGGAGGCGGGCACGCTGAACGGCCACGGCATCGCGGGGCTGTCGGCGGCGGCAGACTTCATCGCCCAGACCGGCGTCGACGCGATCCACGCCCGGGAGGTCGGCCTTGCCCGCCGGTTTTACGAGGGCGTCGTCAGCATCCCCGGGGTGCGGGTGTATGGTGACTTTTCGGGCTGGGATCGCTGCCCCATCGTATCGCTGAACGTGGGGGAGGCGGATTCGGCGCTGGTTTGCGACGCGCTGGCACGGGACTACGGCATCGCCACCCGGGCGGGTGCCCACTGCGCGCCGCTGATGCACAGGGCCCTGGGCACGGAAGCACAGGGCGCGGTGCGCTTCAGCTTCGGATATTTCAATACCCTGGAAGAGACAGACGCGGCCATCGCAGCCGTTCGTGAAATCGCAGGAAGATAAGAGGAGGAACACACCATGGAACGCACAATCGACTGCATGGGCATGGCCTGTCCGCTGCCCGTGATCAACGCGAAGAAGGCCATCGAAGCCTTCACCGAGGATGGCACCCTGCACATCAAAGTAGATAACGAGACGGCGGTGCAGAACCTGACCCGGCTGGGCGAGCACAACGGCTTCAAGGTAGCCTCCACCCAGGACGGGGAAAAGGCCTTCACCGTCACCATGACCGTGACCGCCGGGGAGGGCAAGGCGACCAGCGTGCCCGCGGAAGCCCTCAGCTGTCCGGTTCCCACCGGTAACGGCAGAGTGGTGGTGTTGTCGGCGGATACCATGGGCACAGGCGACGAGAAGCTGGGAAAGAAGCTGATGAAGGCCTTCATATTCGCCCTGACCAGCCAGGATGAGATTCCGGCCAAGGTGATCTGCTACAATAGCGGCGCGCGGCTGACCACCGTCGACGCCGATACCATCAAGGACCTGAAGACCCTGGAGGCGGCGGGGACCACCGTGATGACCTGCGGCACCTGCCTGGACTTCTACGGCCTGAAGGAGCAATTGCAGGTGGGCATCGTCTCCAACATGTACGACATCGTGGAGGCACAGATGAGCGCCTCGCTGGTCATAAGGCCGTAATGCGGGCGAAGGAGCGGCGGCTGATCGTCGCGTTCCATACCACCCACGACGCCATGGCGTTTGAGGATTTCTGCGTCGCCCGGGGCGTGTCGGGGCGGTTGATACCGCTGCCCCGGCAAATCAGCGCGGGCTGTGGCCTGGCCTGGAGCGCCCCGCCCGGGGATATAGCGGCGGTGCGCGCGCTGCTCGAGGCGGCGGGCATCGAAGCGCAGCACATAAAGGAGTTGGACATCTGATATGGAGACGAACGCGAGGCTCACCCGTCTGGCCAGCTGCGCCGGCTGCGGCGCGAAGGTGGGCGCGGGCACACTGGCAAAACTGCTGGGGGATTTCAGGACCCGCACCGACCCCAACCTGATCGTCGGCTTCGACAGGAGCGACGACGCCAGCGTGTACGTGGTCAACGATGAAACGGCGCTGATTCAGACTGTGGACTTCTTTCCACCCATCGTGGACGACCCCTATCTCTTCGGCCAAATTGCCGCCGCCAATGCCATTTCCGACATCTACGCGATGGGCGGTGAGCCGAAGCTGGCCCTGAACGTGATGTGCGTCACGGACAGCATGGAGGAGGCGTGGATTCGGGAAATCCTGCGGGGCGGCTACGACAAGGCCTACGAGGCCGGGGTCATCATCTCCGGCGGACACACGATCCGCGGCAGCGAGCCCCTCTACGGCATGGCGGTCACCGGCTTCGCCCATCCGGCGCAAATTCGCCGCAACGACGCCGCAAAGCCCGGGGACGCGCTGATCCTGACCAAGCCCCTGGGCGTGGGCATACTGACCACGGCGATGAAGGCGGAGCTGGTTGAGCCCGGGCTGAGGGCCAGGCTTTACCGGCAGATGGCGACCTTGAACCGGGACGCCTGCCGGGCCATGCGGCGTTACCGGGTTCACGGCTGTACCGACGTGACCGGATTCGGACTGATGGGCCACAGCTGCGAGATGGCCCAGGGCAGCGGCTGCACGCTGCACATACAGGTGGGCAAGGTACCGTTCCACCCCGAAGCGCTGGAGATGGCCGATATGGGACTGGTGCCCGCCGGGGCCTACCGGAACCGGGACTTTGCAGAGGGTTCGACGCGCGTGCGGGGCGAGGTTTCCCGGGCTATGCAGGATATACTCTATGACCCCCAGACCAGCGGCGGACTGCTGATCGCCGTGGACGGAAGGGACGCGGAGGCGCTGCGGGAGGAAATTCCCGGGGCGGCAATCATTGGGTATGTGACGGAGAGGGAAGAAAGCGCAATTGTTTTGGAGATGTAAGGGCATAATTCTGATTTGGCGGGCTAACGCGCAGGGATTAGGGATTAGGGATTAGGGATTAGAAATAGCGGCTGGCGCGACCAAATGCCTTCCCCAGCGACCGAAGGGAGCGTTTCAGGGGAAGGCTACTTTTGGAGCCATCGCCTTCCCCGCGATAAATCAGTATTTCCCCGTGACTCAATCGAAAGGAAAAACATACGATGCAAGAAAAAAGCCTCCCCTCCCCCCTCGTCATCGTCCGGAGGGCGGGGGACATCAGTACGGGGACGATCCACCGGCTATTTAAAGCCGGTTTTGATGTGTTGGTGCTGGAGACGGAGCGCCCCTCGGCCATCCGCAGGCGGGTCGCCTTCTCGGAGGCGGTGTACGACGGCGCGGCGACGGTAGAGGGCGTTACGGCGACACGCATTGCCGATACAGGGGAAATCAGCGCCACGCTGGCCCGGGGCGAAGTGCCGCTGCTGGTGGATCCCTCGGGCGAGAGCATTCGCCTTCTCCGTCCCGCCGCGGTGGTGGATGCCATACTGGCCAAGCGCAACCTGGGCACAAGCATGGACATGGCCCCGCTGACCGTCGCCCTGGGTCCGGGCTTCATGGCCGGGCGGGATGTGCGCTATGTGATTGAGACCATGCGGGGCCACGACCTGGGGCGGATCATCGCCTCGGGCAGCGCCACGCCCAACACCGGCGTCCCCGGCATGATCGGCGGCTATGGCGCGGAGCGGGTCATCCACGCGCCTGCCGCGGGCGTGTTCCGGCTGCTGCGGGACATCGGCAGCGTGGTGGAGGCCGGGGAGGCCGTCGGCTGCATCGCCACCCCAGAGGGGGATGTCCCGGTTCGCGCGAAGATCGCCGGGCTGCTGCGGGGCATCCTGCGGGACGGCTATACCGTTCCAAAGGGCTTCAAGCTGGCGGACGTGGACCCCCGGCTGGATCAGCTCAAAAACTGCGCCACCATCTCCGACAAGGCCCGGTGCATCGCCGGAAGTGTGCTGGAGCTGGTCAGCGCCCAAGCGAACATGGAGAAGCGTCCCTGTTGATCAGTTCGCAAAGCACCCGGGCTTTTTCCGGGTCGGGCAAGGCGTCCACCTGGTTGACCAGCCAGCAGTCCGCCAGCGCCTCCCGGTTCAGGACGGCGGCGACGTGTTCCGGCTGAACGGGCTCATCCGGGCTGCATCCCGCCAGGTTGCAGAACAACTCCGGACAGTGGCAGGCCTTCGACGCCGGCAGGCCAAGACCGATGGCTCCCACCACGCCCACGGTTATCGTGGCGCAGGGCGGTATGACCGGCTCCCAAGGCCGGTGGGCCTTGAGGGGATGGCCGGCGGAACCGTCCGCCTCCACAACCACATAATCCGCCATGTCGGGCAGCGTCTCGAAGGGCAGCGCTTCAGTTGGGCTTGCCAGCTTTCCGGAGGACAGCCGATTCCCCAGGCAGATCACCCGGTTGACGGCCAGCGCGGCGCGGATTTCGTTTATGATACGCTGCTTGTTTTCCGGCATGGCCTCTCCGCCCGCGTCCAACATGGGTATGCCCGGGAAGGGGTATATGTGGGTCGAGGTGGTCAGGATCACCGTTCCGGGCAGGCGCTGGGCCAGGTGTCGAAGCAGGGTGGTCTTCCCCCCGCTGCCGATGACAGCAATGAACCTGCCGGAGATCCTGAAATCTTCAAAGGGCCTGTACATGGGCGCGATTCCTCCTTCTATGGAAACATTATAATACGGCCTTGCGCTGCGGTCAAAGGTACTTCCCATATAACTTAACCCCCGTTTATTGCAGCGGGGGCTTTTTTTGTGTATAATAATGGCAATACGACCGATACTGACGACGAGGTGCATATCCATGGATTTCAAGACCGCCGTTGCAAACGAGATACTGACCGCGCTGAAGGCCGCTTTTGGTACAGCAGACATCACCCCTGAGTCTATCGCCGCCGGGCTGGAGATTCCGCCGGACACGGCCCTGGGCGACTATGCTTTCCCCTGCTTCAAGCTGTCCAAGGCGCTGCACAAGAGCCCGATGATGATCGCTGACGCCCTGGCCGCGAACATCCACGCCGACTTCCTGGGTAAGGTGGAATCGGTGAAGGGCTACCTGAACTTCTTCATCGACCGGGCCACTTACGCCGAAAAGGTGATTTCCCTGGCCCTGGCACAGGGTGAAAACTATGGCGCAGACAATTCCGGCGCGGGCAGGACCGTGGTGCTGGACTATTCCAGCATCAACATCGCCAAGCGCTTCCACATTGGCCACCTGTCCACCACGATGATTGGCAACAGCCTGTACCGGCTGCACAAATTCTTCGGCTGGCGGGCGGTGGGCGTGAACCACCTGGGCGACTGGGGTACCCAGTTCGGCAAGATGATCGCCGCCTACAAGCGCTGGGGCGACCACGATACCGTGGCGTCCGGCGGCGTGGACGAGATGGTGAAGCTGTACGTGCGCTTCAACCAGGAGGCGGAGCAGGACCCGGCCCTGAACGACGAGGGCCGCATGTGGTTCAAGAAGATCGAGGACGGCGACCCGGAGGCCCTGGAGATATTCAACTGGTTCAAGTCTGTCACGCTGGAGGACGCGGAGCGGGTCTACGACCTGCTGGGCGTGACCTTCGACAGCTATGCCGGCGAGAGCTTCTACAACGACAAGATGCAGCCCGTCATAGACGAGCTGAAGGAAAAGAACCTGCTGATCGAGGACAAGGGCGCACAGATCGTGGACCTCCGGGACTACGGCATGCCCCCGGCGCTGATCCTGCGCTCGGACGGCGCCACGCTGTAAAGGACACCTACAACTTCGATAAATCCCTCTATGTGGTCGCCTACCAGCAGGACCTGCACTTCCGGCAGCTGTTCAAGGTGCTGGAGCTGATGGGCTATGAATGGTACAAGGACTGCGAGCACGTGGCCTTCGGCATGGTGTCCTTCGGCGGCGAGAGCCTGTCTACGCGCGAGGGGCACGTGGTGTACCTGGACGACCTGCTCCATGAGGCCATCGGCAAGGCCCGGGCCATCATCGACGAGAAGAGCCCCGACCTGGAAAACAAGGACGAGGTGGCCCGCCAGGTGGGCATCGGCGCGGTGGTGTTCTTCGACCTGTACAACAACCGCATCAAGGACATCGACTTCACCTGGGAGCGGGCGCTGAACTTCGACGGCGAGACCGGCCCCTACGTGCAGTATACCCACGCCCGGGCCTGCTCCGTGCTGAGGAAGGCCGGGGCCGTGGACGACGCCCCCGACTTCGCCGCTCTGTCCGACCCCTACAGCCAGGACGTGGTGCGCCTGATCGAGCAGTTCCCGGACATCCTGAAGAGCGCCGTCAATCGCAGCGAGCCCAGCATGGTCACCCGCTTCTGCGTGGACCTGGCCCAGGCGTTCAACAAGTTCTACTACGAAAACAAGGTGATGGTGGACGAGCCCGGCATCCGCGCCGCACGGCTCAGGCTCACCGACGCCGTGCGCCAGACGCTGAAAGTCGCCCTGTATCTGATCGGCGTGGAAGCCCCGGAGCTGCTGACGGATGTCAGGCCGCAGATCCGGGATATTGATATCCGTAAAGCGCCCGGCTTCGACGGACACATGAGCATGCGGGAAGCGTGGGAGTATATGAGGGACAATGTTCTGGATACGCTCTGCGTGACCACAGAAAACGGCAGTCTGGAGGGCCTGATCGCGGTCAAGGATATCGCGGACGCCTATCTGGATCTGTTCGATACGGCCATTCTGGGCAAGGCCCATACCAGCTACCAGAACCTGCTCAACACCCTGGAAGGCAAAATGCTGGTCGGTGATCCGATGGGACATATCCATAAGGGACGGGTCCATGTCGGAACGAGTCCCGAGACCATGATCAGCCTGATCAGCGAAGGGGATATCGTCCTGGTCACCAACCGCTACGAGGCCCAGATGATCGCCATCGACCTGGGCGCCTCCTGCATGATCGTCTGTGTGGACTCTGAGGTCCCGGAGAGGATCCTGGAAAAGGCCAGGCAGAGTAACTGTACGGTCATCACTACCCCCTACGATACCTTCGCGGCCTCCCGTATCGTCAGCATGGCCGCTCCGGTCAAGCACTTTATGAAGAAGGACAGGCTGCTGACCTTTGATCTGGACCTGCCCCTGGAGGATGCCATGAAGGTCATGGCGTCGGTCAGGCACCGCTATTTCCCTGTTCTGGATGAAGACGGACAGTATGTGGGCGTCATCAGCCGAAGGAATCTGCTGGGCATGCACCGCAAGAAACTGATCCTGGTGGACCATAACGAGAAATCCCAGGCCGTCGACGGATTCCAGGAGGCCAGAATCCTGGAGATCATCGATCACCACCGGGTCGGCTCTCTGGAGACTTCGGGACCTGTCTATTTCAGGAACGAGCCCCTGGGCTGTACAGCCTCCATTCTTTACAAGATGTATAAGGAGAACGATGTGGAGATCCCCAGGCATATCGCCGGCCTGCTTATGTCGGCCATCCTGTCGGATACCCTCCTGTTCCGTTCTCCCACCTGTACGCCTTTTGACAGCAAAGCCTGCAGGGAGCTGGCCGAAATCGCCGGCGAGGATGTCAATGAGTACGCGGAGAAAATGTTCTCCGCCAGCGATGATCTGACGGGCCGGTCCGCGGATGATCTGCTCTTTACGGATTTCAAGATCTTTGAATTCGGCGATATACGTCTGGGCGCTGCCCAGGGCCTGTTCATGTCCAGATCCTCCTGCAGACAGGTGGAGGAGATGGTCAGCGGCTGTCTGAAGGAAGCCCGGGATAAGAAGGGCCTGGACATGTTTGTCTACATGCTGACCAATATGCGGGACCAGTCCACAAGGCTGCTTTATTCCGGTGATAATATGGATGAAGTCATCGGGGAAGCCTATCATGTGGAAGCCAAAGACGGAAAGGCGGATGTAGCCGGCATGGTCAGCCGCAAGAAACAGCTGATCCCGCCCCTGCAGCAGCTGATCGGATAAGGAGCCTGCCGGCAGCGGCAGAGAACCGCCGGACCATGGAAAAGGGACCGGCACCCGCGGAAATACTGTCCATAGAGTGAGATGGTCTTTCCGCGGGTGCCGGTCTTTTTGTGCCTTCCCGCCGGCGGCGGAAGAATCCGGAAGAATCCTGTATTCTGGTTACAAAATTATTACATTTTTGTTCAGATTTCTTTACGTTTGTATTATAATGAATCTAACTGTTGTCTCAAAGGAGATTGGAGATCGAAGATGAAGCGATGGAAGAAATTTTTCGCGCTCCTGCTCTGCGTCCTGCTGGTCCTGGGACTGGCGGCCGGCTGCGGCAGGACCGGTACGGAATCGGAAACAGCGTCGGAAGAGATTTCGTTGACCGTTCGGGACAATGATGCCGGCGGCGGGGAGGCCCCGCAGACGGAAAATCCTCCGGAAGAGGAGGAAATACAGGATACGGGTCCGGAAGAGCAGGCGCAGGCAGCGCCGGAGACGGATGATTCTGCTATTGACCGGAATGGTTCATACACATCCAAAGAGGATGTGGCCCTGTATCTGCATACTTACGGGGAACTGCCCTCCAATTTTATCACCAAGAAGGAGGCCAGGAAACTGGGCTGGGACGGCGGCTCGCTGGAGCCTTACGCGCCCGGCATGTGCATCGGCGGCGATCATTTCGGCAATTATGAGGGCGTCCTGCCGGACGGGGACTATCGTGAATGCGATATTGATACCCTGGGAGCTTCCAGACGGGGAGCCAAAAGGATCATTTACGCGGAGGACGGACGGATCTATTATACCGGCGACCATTATAAAAGCTTTGAGCTTCTGTACGGAGAGGAATGAATATGGATTACAGAATCGATCTGACAGGGATCGGGAACCGGGCCGACCTGCATGACAGGCTGCAGGAGGCGCTGCCGCTTCCCGTCTGGTACGGCAGGAATCTGGACGCTTTCTATGACTGTCTGACGGAGCAGGCGGAAGAATGGAACCTGACTTTCTGCGGGACCGGCGACGCGGATGCTGTCCTGCCCGCCTATATGGATGCCCTGCGCAGGCTCTGCAGGGCTGCCCAGGCGGAGAATGACCGCCTGCGCGTTACCTTTGAACAGGAATGAAGAACATTTGAATACAGTTCTGACGGAGGTGTTTTCGTGAATGAACGAATTGTGATCATTACAGATCTGCACGGATGCTATGACGAGTGTATCCGCCTCCTGGACAAGCTGCGTTTTGATAAAGCCCATGACATTCTGGTCAACCTGGGAGATACCATCGACCGGGGACCGCAGATCTATGAGGTCTTTCAGTTCCTGCGGGGACTGAAAGAGGAAATGGGAGACAGATGTATCCTGCTGCGCGGCAATCATGAACAGATGATGCTGGATGCCACAGGCCCGGAAAGGACATCCCGGGAAAAGAAACACTGGTATATCAACAGCGGGGAAAAGACGGTCTATTCCTTTATCAATCACAAGCACAGGATCCAGGAGTTCCGGGACTGGTATCTGGACCGGATGACTGCGATCAGCAGCGCGAGTGTTACAGTCCCGTTGGAGAACAGATACAATATTGCAGCTAACGCTATAAGTATGCAG
>ONJE01000317.1 GCA_900318045.1 uncultured Eubacteriales bacterium | reverse complement strand
CGAAGGGAGCGATTCAGGGGAAGGTGGGCCGGTCGTAAGGCCGGGTCGGAAGAGGTCGCTTCCCCCTGCGGTATCGACGGATTGCGTGCTCTCTCCCAGGAGAACGACCTCTTCCTTCTTTCGGCAAAAACGCAAGCGTTTTCTCCGAAATCCACCTTCCCCTGCTTCCGCGCTTGCGCCAGGGGAAGGCTTTTGGTCGCGGCAGTCGCTATTTCTAATCCCTATTCCCTAATCCCTAATCCCTGCGCGTCAGCTCGACAAATCAGAATTTGCATGCGACTGAACAGTTACCATTATTGTTTTGAATCAAACCTGCATTATCGCCTTGACATTTTTCCCATATAATGATAGAATTTACATTGAACTAATGTTTATTTGTGGAGCAGGCAATAAAGCGCCCTGCTTCGCCACATACCCACCCGTATCCGCTCAATGCGGGCTAAAACAATCTGAGCCTGAATATTCCGAGTCCAAAATGGAGGGAAGAAAAATGTCACTGCCCGGAAAACTCTGTATCGGCATACTGGAGGAAGACAATCCCCAAAAATCCTACTTTCGAATGAGGCCCCTGTTGGTGGAGGCCGACGGCCGCTACGTCCCCTACACCCAGCACGGGAGCTACCCCCTGGAGGGCGGCATCCGCATCGTGCCGGACAAAAACGAGTCCTATCACTTCAAATCCCGGATGCGCCACATGGGCCTGTTCTGCGTGGTGGACCTGCGCGCCCACCCCGACGACAACGACAAGATCCGTCCCAACAAAAACTTCCACGAGGGAGGGCCCGAGCTGAACGCCTGCATCATCTATTCCGACGTGGTGCGCGAGCCCGCCCCGGACATGATCTTCCAGGTGCTGCCCGAATCGCTCCGGGACACCACCCTGCCCATCCCGCGCACGCAAAAGGTGCTGCTGAAGGGCGAGGGGCTGCACCCCGAGCTCTACGCCTGGGAGGCGCTGCCCGAAACCGAGGACAAGGCCCAGCTGCTGCCCACCGACGAGACCTGCCCCGAGGGCAGCGTGCAGCTGTTCGAGCTGGAGGGCTTTGGCGGCGAGACGATCTGCTTCGCCATCGTGCCCCCCGCCGACATGGCGCAGATTTCCGACGCCCCCGCGCCGAGACCCGCCGAGGCCCCGAAGCCCATTGAGGTGCCCAGGCCCGCCGAGGCCCCCAGGCCTACCGAGGCCCCCAGGCCTACCGAGGCCCCCAGCCCCGCCGAGGCCCCCAAGCCCGCCGAGGCCCCCAAGCCCGCCGAGGCCCCCAGGCCCGCCGAGGCCCCCAGGCCCGCCGAAGCGCCCAGGCCCGCGCCCCAGCCGGAGCCCGCCGCGAAGCCATGGCTCCACCACGACAGCAACATGGACCCCCGGCCCATCGACCCCCGCCTGAGCCCCGCCCAGCGCAGCCTCGCCGCCCAGAGCGGCCTGAACCCCCGTCGGGGCCGCAGCCTCCAGGAGCTGATCGACGAGAAGTGGCAGCGCTCCCGGCTGAACCAGCTGGGCATGGCCGTGGCCCCCATCCAGACGGGCGCGCCGGTGGCCAGCCCGGTGGACAGCGCCGTGGAGGCCGTGCGCCAGGTCTGGCAGCAGCCGAACCTGCGGGACGACCTGCTCCAGTCCCTCAGCGGCATCGAGGAGTTCGGCGCGTCGCTGGAGGAGTGCCGCGAGGCCGTGCGCCAGTCGGACATCGAGCAGCACCTGAACAGCCTTGAGGCCCGCCGGCTGGCCCTGCTTGGCGAGCTGGACCACCTGAGCCTGAAGAACGCCGACGTGCGCCAGTCGCTGAAGGTGGAGCTGCGCCGCGATGCCGACGCCGAGCTGGCCGAGGCCGTCAGGAAGGCCGACGCCGCCAAGGCCGAGCAGGCCGAGTACGAGGCCCAGGCCGAGGCCGCCCGGGCCGCCGCCGAGGACGCCCGCAAGGCCGTGGACGCCCTGACCGGCGAGACGCTTGAGGCGTACCTGTCCCGCTTCGCGCTCACCGAGCACATGATCGAGCGGATGCAGCTGCTGCGGGACGAGGCCGAACCGGTGCCCGCCGCCGCGCCCACGCTGCAAAACATCGACCTGAACGCCCTTGCCGTGCGCGTCATGAACCGCTTCGACGCCTCGGGCTTCGCCATCACCCGGCTGGCGGCGCTGAACCTGTGCGCCTGCGCGGCGCTGAGCCCGGTGCTGATACTGTCCGGCCCGGTGGGCAGCGGCAAGACCGCCGCGGCGCGCATGCTGGCCGAGGCCCTGGGCTGGACGGACATCGACCGCTTCATCGCCGTCGCCCCCGGCCGCCGCCCGGTCTCCGACAACCCCCGGCTGGAGGCCCTGCGCGCCCAGCCGTCCGCCCCGGCGATGGTGCTGCTGGACGACGCCAACCTCTACCCCGCCGCCGACCCCCTCCACGGCCTTGACAACGGCATGAACCCCAACTGGCGGCTGGTTGTGACGGTGCAGGACGGCGGCATGCCCCTGTCGGCCCACACGCTGGATCGGGGCTTCACCCTGCGGCTGAGCCCGAAGCCGGCCACCCCCTGGCGGCCCAGGCCCAAGTCCCCCTGCGCGCCGGAGGCCCCCGCGCGCCTGAACCTGGCCGTGCCCGAAGCCCCGCTGCCCGCCCCCGTCGAGGGCCGCATGGACGCCCTGCGCACCGCCCTGAGCCGGCTGAACGCCCCCGTGTCCCGCCGCGCCCTGGACGACGCCTGGCGCTACTGCGCGCTGATGCTGTGGGCCCTCGGCGACGCCGCCGACCCCATGGCCATACTCGACCGCGCCGTGGCCCAGCGCATCCTCCCCGCCCTGCTGGCCAGCGCCCCCTCCCGCGCCCTGCTCGCCCTCCCCACCCTGCTGGAAGGCCTGCCCCTCAGCCAGGGCCTGCTCACCCAACCCCTGCCGGTGGAGATTTGAATTCAGGGGGAACAGAATCTGGTTTTATCGGGCTGTTGGCAGAAGTGCAAAGGGTAGTGCAAAGGGAACAGGGAACAGGGAATAGGGAACAGGGAACAGGGAACAGGGAACAGGGAACAGGGAACAGGGAACAGGAAAAGCCGCGCACGGGGCGGTACAACCAGGACAAAGGAAACTTTCCCGCGATAGAATGATACGCGGAATCCCTGAAAACCCATTAGCGACGACATAGACGCCACTGCTGCATTCTTTCGAAAAGGGCGTCGCCCTTGCAGCGTGTACGTTTTCATAATCCACGCGCCAGCCGCCATTCCTGTTCCCTATTCCCTGTTCCCTGTTCCCTTTGATCTACCCTTGGCGATTCCGCCAACGCCTCGACAAATCAGAATTCCCCTCCCCTCCTTACAACCATGCGCTACGAAGAGCCTTACTACAAAAAACCGAAAAGAAAAACCCGCCGGCCGCGCCACCGGGGACAATCCCTCGGGGC
>ONJE01000211.1 GCA_900318045.1 uncultured Eubacteriales bacterium | reverse complement strand
CTTCCAGGCCACCCCCGCCCCGCACAGATATGGGAAGGGATAGCCCGCCAGCAGCGGGTTTACCACCGGACAGTCGGGCAGCGCGCCCTCCGGGGGCTGGTGGTGGTCGGTGACGATCACGTCCAGGCCCAGTGATTTCGCCAGCGCCACCAGTTCCACACTGGTCACGCCGCAGTCCACCGTCACCAGCAGCTTTGCCCACCCGGCGATCTCGCGAATCGCGTGGGCGTTCAGGCCATAGCCCTCGCTGTGGCGGGAGGGCAGGTAGACCCGGGCTTCCACATCCCGGGATCTCAGCCAACCCGACAGTATGGCCGACGCGCACACGCCGTCCACATCGTAGTCGCCGTACACGCAGACGGGCTCCCCCGCCTCCATGGCCCGGCGGATGCGGCCTTCCGCCTCGGACATGTCCGAAAGCAACATCGGGTCGAGCAGGCTGCCGACCCCGGGGTTCAGGAACGCCGCCGCTTCCTCAACCGAGTTCACGCCCCGCCCCGCCAACAGCCTGTGCAGCGCCGGGGACATGCCCTCCGGGCAGGGGAAGGCGGGGTCAGTGTCATTCCGTCGTGTGTATTTCAGCATTTTCAATGTAAAGAAGAATTAGGAACCGGCTCGCGTCGATTCCTAATTCGATTTGGTTTGTGCAATTAAGCCTTCTTCGCCTTGTTGGCGTTCAGCTTCTTATCCCACATGGCCCAGACCTGGCCGCTGAGCAGCACGGAGGAATAGGTACCGGCCAGCATACCGACCAGCAGCGGGAACGCGAACTCCTTGATGGAGGACACGCCGAAGATGTACAGGCACACCAGCGTGAACAGCGTGGTCAGCGTGGTGTTGATGGTACGGGACAGCGTGCTGCTGACGGAGACCTCGACGACATCCATCATGTCCACCTGGGTGTAACCCGGCTTCGCGCGGGTCTCGCGGATGCGGTCGAAGATGATGATGGTGTTGTTGATGGAATAGCCGACGATGGTCAGTATGGCCGCAATGAACGGGCTGTTCACCTGGAACAGCTTGCGGAAGAACACCATGAACGCGCACATGATCAGTATGTCGTGCACCAGCGCGAACAGGGCCGCCGCACCGGAGAGCGGGCTGAACCGGATCGCGATGTAGATCAGCATGCACACGAAGGCGATCAACAGCGCCTTGATGGCGTTGGACAGCAGGTCGCGGCCGGCGATGGCGCTGACGTGGTCGATGGAGACGAAGCGGAAGTTCGGATACTTCGCGGTCATCTCGCGCTCCAGCTGGGCGCGAACCTGGCTGGTTACGTCGTCCATATCGATCAGGATGCGCAGCTGGAAGCCGGTCTCCTCCGCCGACCCGGCGGCCTCTTCGGTCGTCTCGGCGGGTGCCTCGGTTTCGGCGGGTGCCTCGGTTTCGGCGGGGGCCTCGGTTTCAGCGGGGGCCTCGGTTTCGGCAGCCTCGGCGTTCTGCGCGGCAGGCGCTTCGGTCTCGGCAGCCTCGGTCTCAGCGGCCTCAGCCTCAGTCGTGGCCTGCTCTGCTTCGGCCTGCTCCTCGGCAATGCGCGCGGCCTCGGCCTCGGCGTCGTACTGTATGAACTCGATGTCGTTCACGCTGTAGCCGCCCTCCTCGAGGGCCTTTTTCACAGCATCTTCAACGGCAGCCTTGTCATAGGCGCCGACCATGTCGAACTCGATGATATTGCCTCCGGCGTAGCTCAGCGCATACCCCAGGGTGCTGATCTCATGGTTGGTGGCGGTGCGGTAGCCGGTCTCGGTGGCGTTGGACACGACGCCGACGACGGCGCCCTTGATCGTGTCCTCCATGCCCTCGGTGGCGTCGGCCAGCTTCAGGCGGATCTGAAGGTCGGTCAGGCCGTCATGGACGATGCCCGACTTATCGGGGTTCAGCAGGCCCAGCACCGGCTCCTCAACCGCTTCGACAGCCGCCTCAACCTCGGCCTCCTCGACAGCCTCTTCGACTGCCTCATCGACCGCTGCCGCGACCTCGGGGTCCTCCGCAGCTGCGGCGGCCACTTCCTCGACGGCCTTATCCGCCTCGGCGGCAAGTTCCGCCTGCAGGGCAACGGACGCAGCGGAAGGCGCAGCCTTGGTAATCTGGCTGTCGTTGTAGCCGGAGGCCTTCAGCAGGGTCTCCACATCGTTGACATCGTAATCCTCGCCGACGGAGTAGTTCAGAATCGAACCGCCGGTGAAGTCAATGCCCAGGTTCAGGCCCACGCCGGCGATCTGCATGATCAGCGCGACGACGATGATTGCGCCAGAGATGCAAAGGAACAGGCGCGTATTCCCGGTAAACTTCTTTTTCATGCTCGTTCCCTCCTCTTAGCGCGTGTAGGCGCTGCGGTTATTGATGCCCAGCTTGCAGATCAGAATCAGCAGGCCACGGGTAACCACCACCGCGGTGAAGTAGGAAGCGATGATGCTGATCATCAGCGTGGTGGCGAAGCCCTTGATGGTACCGGTGCCGAAGATCATCAGCACGACGGCAGCAATCAGCGTGGTCACGTTGGAATCCAGCACCGCGCGGCCGGCGTTGCGGAAGCCGAACTTCACCGCGTTCAGCGGCGTGCGGCCTTCCTTCAGCTCCTCGCGGAAGCGCTCGAATATGACCACGTTGGCGTCGACGGCCATGCCGATGCCCAGCAGGATACCTGCGATGCCCTGCAGCGTCAGCTGCGCGCCCGTGATGGCCAGGGCATAGAACACGATCAGCACGTAGATCAACAGGGCCATGTCCGCCGCCACGCCGGGCAGGCGATACATCACCAGCATGAACACCAGCACCAGGATCAGGCCCACGATGCCGGCGATGATGGCGCCGTCGATGGCCTCGATGCCCAGGGTGGCGGAAATGGCGCGGGTCTCGACCTCAGCGATGTCCATCGGCAGCGCGCCGGACTGGATCAGCATCGCAAGGTTGCGGGCCCAGTTGTAGGACTCCTCGGAAGAGGCGCTGCTGGAACTGGTGATGATGCCGTTGCCGCCGGCGATCACGGCCTGCACCGTGGGGGCGGAGATCAGCTCATCGTCCAGGTAAATGGAAATGGCCTGGCCCATGAACTCGCGGGTGGCATTCTCAAAGGCCTTCGCGCCTGCGGCGTCCAGCTCGAAGCCCACGCCGTACAGCGTTTTTTCATCGTTGGCGTACTGCACGCCGGCCTGCTTGATGTCCTTGCCCTCGACCACCACGTTGTTGTTGGGGTCGCGGAACTCCAAATGCGCCGGGGTGCCGATGATGCGGGCGACCTCCTCGGGGTCGTCCACGTCGGGAATCTCAACCAATATGCGGTCGGTGCCCTGCACGGCCACGTTTGCCTCGGTAAAGCCGGCGTTGGTCAGGCGCGTGCGAAGCGCGGAAACCGTGCCCTCCAGCAGGCTTTCGTAGTTATCCATGCTGGTATCCGTGGCGATATACTCCGTGGATACGCCGCCGCGCAAATCCAGGCCCAGGCTGATGGCTTCACCAACGGGCTTCAGATAACTCGACTTGCCCGGAATGTGCAATCCGTTCAGCGCCAGGAACGCCGCGACGACAATCAGCACCGCGACGATCACCAGTTTGATCAAACTCTTCTTCATTCGGTCCGTCCTCCCTGCTCTTGGCTGTGGACACAGCCATTTCAGCATATATCATACAACAGCTTATTATACTCTTAAAACCTGAGCGCGTCAATATGCCCACCCCCCGCAAAAGGGGTGGTGTTTTGCGCAATTTAGGTTAAAAGGTATAAAAAACGGCGCCGTCGCATAATGCGGCGGCGCCGTAAGCTGTTTCAGCGGGCTTACGCCCGATGGATCAGCGGCCGAACTGGCAGTCGTTGTTGCCGGAATCGGTGGTCCACATCTCCAGCATGTTGATGGGATCGTTGAAGTCGGCGATCCAGCCGTTGCGGGCGATGTCATAGTTGCCGGCCTTGCGGTCGTCCAGGAACACATTCCAGTCGCAGGTGCGGATGGTCATGGTGATGCCCACGGCCGCCAGGTCCTGCTGGATGCACTCGGCGATGGCCACGTGACCGGAGGATTCGTTGGTCAGATACTCGAAGGAGATGGGGGTGTTGGCGGACAGCATGCCGTTGCCGTCGAACTCATAGCCCGCTTCCTTCAGCAGCTCGATAGCGCCTTCCACGTCCACCTCGTAATCGTAGTAGCCCACGTTCTCGGCGTCCGGATAGGTGTAAGCGTCGTCATTGGCCTTGAACACGCCGCCGTTGCCGTCAGCCATGCCCTCGGGGATGAAGGCGTTGGCAGGCTTCTGCTCGCACTGGCCCACAGTCTCGATGATATAGTCGCGGTCGACCAGCTTGGAGAAGGCCAGGCGCATCGCGGCGGCCTGCTCCACGGTCTTGCCGTCGAACAGGGGGGACTTCACGTTGAAGCACACATAGTAGGTGCCCAGGTTGTCGATGACATAGAATTCCTCGGAATCCTTCAAATTCTGGATCTCGTCGGTGGGAACGGAATCGATGAAGTCCACGTCGCCGGCCTGATAGGCGGCATAGATGGCGGTGTCGTCAGCGGAAAGCATGAACTGCAGCTTCTCCAGCTTCACGTTCTCGGCATCCCAGTAGTTGGGGTTCTTGGTGTAGGTCATGGAGTTGTTGTGGGTCCACTCGGTCAGCGTGTAGGGACCGGAGGTCACGAAGCCTGCCTCGTTGGCCCAGGCGCCGGGATTCTCCTGCCAGCCCTCGACGGACTCGACGCAGGCCTGGTTCACGGCATAGAAGGCGGGGAAGGCCATCAGGTCCATCATGTAGGCGCAGGGCGCGTCCAGCTCGACGGTCAGGGTCTTGCCGTCCTCGGAGGCGGTCACGGCCAGGTTGTCCGGATAGCCCTTGATGCCGTTGAACATGTAGCTGTAGTCCGCGGCGGTCTGGGGATCGGCGGCGCGCTTCCAGCTGTACTCGAAGTCCTTGGCGGTCAGGTCGCTGCCGTCGGACCACTTCAGGCCGTCACGCATGGTGAAGGTGTAGGTCAGGCCGTCCTCGCTCACCTCGTAGCCGGTGGCGAAATCAGGCTGCAGCTCGCCGTCGGCGTTGTAGGTGTACAGGCCG
>ONJE01000060.1 GCA_900318045.1 uncultured Eubacteriales bacterium | reverse complement strand
TCTGTGCCTCGTCCAGCGGTACCGTGCCGTAGAGATGGTCATAGGCGGTATTTACCAGGTGGAACACCTTCTCCACCAGATACTTGTAGTCCCGGCGGGACTTCACTTCGGCCACGTGCAGATTGGAGTAGCGCTTGACCCGTTCGGCGAGCTTGTCCATGCGGGTACAGGTGCGCTCGTCGTAGGGCACATCGATCAGGAACTCCACCCAGTCCACATCCTTAACATAGCCCAAACGGGTCAGGTGGTCGATGTAGTAGGGGTGATTATAATAGGTGATGAAGATGCTGCGACGGTCGAAGCCCTCCACCAGCATACCCTCCCGGTCCATGTCGGTAAAGCCCAGGGGACCGTGGACCTCGTCGCAGCCCATCTGCCGGGCGTAGTCCTCGACGGTTTTGAACAGGGCGGAGGAGACCGCTTCGTCGTCTATGAAATCAACCTGGGTAAAGCGCATCCGCTTGGTGCCCCACTTTTCGTTGGCCTGTCGGCTGAGGATCGCGCCGATGCGGCCCACGATTTCGCCATCCCTCAGCGCCAGCCAGCACTTCGCGTCACAGTAGGAGAAGGCGGGGTTTTTCCTGGGGTTCCAGTCGCTCATGTCATCGGAAACCAACGGCGGTATGTATTGGGGCACGTCCCTGTACAGCACATTCGGATAATTGACAAATTGCCTGAGCATGCGCCTTGTCGTAACCTCTTTGATTTCAATCATACAGATCCCCTTGATTTTTGATTCCCCTGTGGAAGTATAGCACATCCGGCGCCAATGTGCAATCATTTGTGGCGAAAAGAAGGCAAAAGCGGCTGCCGGCGCGTTACTGCTCAGCGTACACTCCCTCAGTCACGCTTCGCGTGCCAGCTCCCTCAGGGAGGGAGCCTTTTGGTGTGAGAATGCGCTTTACAGGCTCCCGTTCAGGCCCCCTCCCTGAGGGGGCTGGCTGGCCGTCAGGCCAGACTGAGGGAGTTTATCAGGGACGCTGAGCTGTAACCATATTATTTTTGAATTCAGTTTTCGAAAACACGTTGGATTTTGACCGATTTTGTATTATAATATACGTGGATAGGAATATAATGACGGGGGTGGCAAACATGGTGCAGATTCGGGAGATGTTTACTTCCATCGGCGCGCTGTTTACCAATCTCTTTGAACACCCGGATTGGCACAATATCGTCGACGTGGCCATACTGGCCATTTTGATATACAACGTCATCAAGCTGGTTATCCACACCCGTTCGAATTCCCTGTTCAAGGGCATCGCCGTGGTGCTGATCATGGCCTGGATCTCCAGCCTCCTGCGCTTCAATGCGGTCTCGTGGCTGCTAAACCAAATCATCAGTATGGGCCTATTGGTGCTGGTGATACTGTTCCAGCCCGAGTTCAGGCGCGGCCTGGACCAGATCGGGCGCTCGAAGTTCATGCGTCGGGTCTTCGGACCGGTGGGGCGTCAGGAGGAGGCCGAGCAGGTGGAGAAGCCCGTGACGGAGATCGTTCGGGCGATGAACAATATGGCGCGCAAGAAGATCGGCGCGCTGATCGTCATCGAGCGCGTGACGGGCCTGGGCGACGTGATCGAGACGGGCACCCGTGTGGACGCGGAGATATCGGCCCCGTTGATCGAGAACATATTCGAGCCCAACACGCCGCTGCACGACGGCGCGATGATCATACGCAACCGGCGCATCAACGCCGCAGCCTGTATATTGCCGCTGTCATCCGATCCCTCCATCAGCAAGGAACTGGGCACCCGCCACCGCGCCGCCATCGGTATCACCGAGACCACAGACGCCGTGTCGCTGATCGTATCCGAGGAGACGGGCATCATCTCCATGGCGAGGGAGGGTCGGCTTACCCGCCACCTGGACGCCCGCTCGCTGAACATCCTGTTGACCGAGCTGTTTACGCCGGAGCGCAACATGTACTCCTGGCTCAGCACATTGCGCAGGGAGGAACAGGAAGATGAAGAATAAGCTGATCGGACTGCGCGAAAAACTGTTTGCCAGCAGCTTTTACAGGAATTCGCCCCGGCCGGTGCGGTGGATCATCGGCTCGCTTTCCAACAACCTGGGCTATAAGCTGCTGTCGCTGCTGCTGGCCATATTGCTGTGGAACTACGTGATCGCTACCAATACGTCCATCACCCGCACCAAGGCGATCTACAACCTCACCGGTACTGTCAGCGGGCTTTCCACGCTCTCGGAGAACAAGCTGGCCCTGTCCGAAAGCCCCGAGGAGGCGCTTTCGGACATCACGGTGACCGTCGAAACGCCCCAGGCGGACTATTCCAGGGTTTCCTCAGACAACGTACAGGTGGCACTGGATCTGTCCAACGTGCGGGCCACAGGCACCCAGGAGGTGCCCCTGCGGGCCACCACCAGCTATGGCCGCGTGCGCAGTATCAGCCCCGAGACGCTGACGTTGACCTTCGAGAAGCTGGATTCCCGCAACGTTGCCGTCAATTCCGTCATCGAGGGCCAGGCCGACGGCTACTGGTACAACGTCAGCCGCAGCAATCCCTCAATACTGACCATCTCCGGCGCAGCCTCCGTAGTGCAGAGCATCACCTCCGCCAGGGTGGTAGCGGACGTGAGGGGCATGACCGACTCCACCGTCACGGCGCGACCCTATGTGCTGCTGGACGCCGCGGGCAAGATCATTCCCCAGGATATGCTGAACTGTTCCACCTCCTCGATCTCCGTCAGCGTAGACATCTATCCCTGCCGGGATATTCCCGTTTCCAATGACCGGGAGAGCGTTATCACCGGCACGCCCGCCGAGGGCTACGAGGTTCAGTCGGTGACGATTCAGCCCCAGAGCATACAGGTGGCCGCCGAACAGGACCTTCTGGACAGCCTGGACCAACTGGTGATCGAACCTGTCTCCGTGGAGGGTGCCAGCCAGAGCTTCTCGGCCAAATCCACGGTGACCCAGCTGTCGGACTTCAAGAACGTGTCCAGTGAACAGGTCTATGTGAACGTGGCCATCGTCGAGGAGCAGGTCACGGACTATGTGGACAATGTCAGGGTGATATTCACAGGCAAGGCCGAAAACCTGATTGCCAGCTACGACCAGCTGGGCGTGGAGGTCACCGGCCCCCGCAGCGGCGTGGCGCGCCTGGCCGAGGAGGGCGTGACCGTCACCGTGGACCTGACAGGCTTGGGCGAGGGCTACTATATCCTCTCGCCCCAGATCGACGGACAGGCCTACGAGGGCTTCACCATCATGAGCGAGGCCGCGTCCGTCACCCTGACGGACATCACCTATGACGAGAGCGCCGACGGCGAAGAGGCCATCGACTACGGCGCACTGACGGAAGACGAATAGCATCGCCGACCGGGAGGTATACGGATAAAAAATGACAATCAGCGGATATTCCAACGCCATCGTTGATGTGATGCTCGGTTGGCTGAAGGGCCTGGCAAATTGGGTGCTCAGGCTGTTCAACCTGGCGGGCAGCGCCAGCGGATCGCCTTTGGTTTGGCTGTCCCAAAACTGGCTGAAGCTGCTCATCTTCTTCCTGACCCTGGGCATCCTGCTGGATTTGCTGATCTGGCTGATCCGGTGGCGTCCCTACTGGGTATGGTTCAGGAAGGAGCGGGTCATCGTCAACGACGATCGGTTCTTCAACGATGCCGACATCGACAGGGCCGGCGATTGGGAGGGCGACCTGGCCTCCAACTGGGACGAGCATGACTACGTGGTGGCCAGCACTGTCGTCAAACGGCAGGGGGGCCGGAAGCCGGGGGAGCAGACGCCCGGGACGAAGCGAAAAGTGAGCGCAGACAGGAGCGGCGCGACGCCCCGCAGGCGCAGCGAGGGTACGAAGGTCAAGCGACACACCGGCGACTCTGCAAGGACCTCGGCAGACCGGCAGACCGGAAAAACAACTGACAGCCAAAGCGGCGATGCCCATCGGCCCGAGATATTTGCCACGGAGCTCAAAAAGCGGGATGTGACCGACCGATACGAGGACGAGGTGTTCAACGTGAACAACCTGCCGGTGTTTGACGAGTTCAACAACAGGCAGTCTCACCGCAAGACGCGCCGCAGGCAACGCTGACGCGGTATATCACTTTATAAAGGAGAGGACGGCATTGCAAAAGCGCATACTGTGCTACGGCGATTCCAATACCTACGGCTATATTCCCACCGGCGGGCGGTATGACGAACACATCCGCTGGCCCATGCGCTTGCAGGAAATCCTGGGCGATGGCTACACCGTAATCGAGGAGGGCTTCAATGGCCGCACCTGCGTGTTCGATGACCCGGTGGAGGGAGGCTACAAGAGCGGCGTCAAATACCTGCCGCCCTGCCTGATGTCCCACAATCCGCTGGACGCCGTCGTCATCATGCTGGGCAGCAACGACACCAAGGCGCGCTTCGGCATGTCGCCGATGACCATCGGCCAGAGCATGATGCAGCTGGTGCGGGTGGCCAAGCAGTACGCGGTGAACGAAGCGGGGGAGATCTCCCACATCATCGTCGCCGCGCCGCCGCAAATCCTGGACAACCTGATGCAGACCCGCCACGCCGAGTGCTTCGGCGAACAGGCCATTGCCGTGTCCGCGGGCCTGTCCCGCGAGCTTCGCCGTATCACAAAGCTGATGCGCTGTGACTTCTTCGACGCCGTGCCCCATGCCGAGGTATCGCCGCTGGACGCCGTTCACATGACCGCGAACGGCCACCTGCGTCTCGCGGAGGCCATGGCCGAGAAGATAAAGCTGGAAATCGGTTGAGAAAAAATCGCACAATACGGTGGCAACGGTGACACGGTTCAAATCTTTGATTCGAACCGTGTCGGTTTGGTCCCTTGGGCCAAACCGAGAACCATACCAGAGTCTGTTTCTGGATACGGAACGATGCGTTTCCGGTTACAGCTTAGCGTCTGCCTGATAAGCTCCCT
The DNA here is from genome assembly GCA_900318045.1 of uncultured Eubacteriales bacterium. Classification (GTDB taxonomy): domain Bacteria; phylum Bacillota; class Clostridia; order Christensenellales; family Aristaeellaceae; genus UBA2862. Next base: position 4,996 of record ONJE01000060.1, on the reverse strand, counting down.
CAGTCTGGCCTGACGACCAGCCAGCCGCCTCTGATTGCCCATCAGGGAAGGGCGCCTGAACGGGAGCTTGTAGGGCGTATTGAGTTCAAAAAAAGGCGCCCTCTCTGAAGGAACCGGCACGCAAAGCATGACTGGGAGTGTACGCCGGGTAGTACCAACACACTGTTACCATTCACCCTACAAGCCGTTTGGCTCGTATCCGTACCGGCGAGCAGTGCTCGCCATACAGGTCCGTGGCGAGCACTGTTCGCCGGTACGGTCGTTCTCGCGCAAGGGTGAATGGTACCAACACACTCTAAAAGTAACGTTTATTCGGTGGGATAGGGCTTGCAAAAGTGAGTTACATGTGATAAAGTATTAGTTGGGAATTGAATAACACAGCGGGTGTTGGACGCGATGCGTCCGGTGAAAAGGGAAGCGGGTGAGAATCCCGCGCGAACTCGTCACTGTGATCGGGGAATGGAACGGGCAATATGCCACTGGCAACGGGAAGGCCGCCTGTTTCGTAAAGATCCGCAAGCCAGGAGACCTGCCCGACTGTATGCAGAGGTCGCGAAGGCGCACCTCATGCCACGAGTGCCTGGCAGCATAGTGAAACCGAATCCGTCGGAGCCTGCTGGACGCCTGTGCGCCCAGCAGGCTTTTCCTATGCCTGCGCAGTTGTGTATTGCTGTCCGGCCAGGCGGTCGGCTCCAATAAATACCCATCATTTCAGGAGGAAGACACCATGAAGAAACTGATTTCCATGCTGATCGCGCTGGCGATGCTTGCCACGTGCGCCGTCGCGTTCGCCGAGGACGCTGACAAGGCCGCTGCCGCCGCGGTTGACGAGCTGATCGCCGCCATCCAGGTTCAGGAGCGGACCGAGGACACCGACGCCCAGTGCGAAGCCGCCAAGGCTGCCTGGGATGCCCTGACCGACGCCCAGAAGGAACTGGTTGAGGAGGCTGACTACTTCGGCCGCGACACCGGCGACGCCTCCGCCGACGATCCGCTGAACGCCGACGACATCGGCGAGAACGAGCTGCTGGTCGTCAGCTTCGGAACGTCCTTCAACGACAGCCGAGTGGCCGACATCGGCGGCGTCGAGAAGGCCCTGCAGGCTGCTTATCCGGATTGGTCCGTGCGCCGCGCCTTCACCGCCCAGATCATCATCAACCACATCCAGGCCCGCGACGGCGAGAAGATCGACAACGTGGCCCAGGCCCTGGATCGCGCCGTGGCCAATGGCGTCAAGAACCTGGTCATCCAGCCCACCCACCTGATGCACGGCGCCGAGTACGACGAGCTGGTTGCCACCGTGGGCGAGTATGCCGACAAGTTCGAGGCCATCGCAGTTGCCGAGCCCCTGCTGGGCGAGGTTGGCGCTGACGCCACCGTCATCAACGAGGACAAGGCTGCCGTCGCCGCGGCTGTGTACGCACAGGCCATTATGGATGCCGGCTATGAGACCGCGGACGCCGCCGTCGAGGACGGCGTGGCCTTCGTGTTCATGGGCCATGGCACCTCCCACACCGCCAACGTGACCTATGACCAGATGCAGACCCAGATGGAAGCGCTGGAGCTCAAGAACGCCTTCATCGGTACCGTCGAGGGCGAACCCGAGGACACCGAGTGCTCCGTGGTCATCGGGAAGGTCAAGGAAGCCGGCTTCAAGAAGGTCATCCTGCGGCCCCTGATGGTCGTCGCGGGCGATCACGCCAACAACGACATGGCCGATCCCGAGGATCCCGAGTCCTGGATCTCCCAGTTCACCGCCTCCGGCGCCTTCGATGCCATCGAGTGCCAGATTGCCGGCCTGGGCCGCATTGAGATCGTTGAGGAGCTGTACGTGGCGCACACCGGTTTCGCCATGGAAGCCCTGCAGGCAGCGGCCTGATCAATCGATAAAGCAAAAGCCTCCGATTCTTATGGGTCGGGGGCTTCAGATGTAATGGAGGAATGAATGATGAAGAGAACCATCGCCCTGATGCTGGCCCTGATGCTGGCGGTGTGCGGCTTTTCCGCGCTGGCGGAAGCGGCTGAGCCCCTGGCGGACGGCGTGTACAACGCCGAATTCACCACCGACAACAGCATGTTTCATGTGAACGAAGTCTATGACAACATCGGTACCCTCACCGTAGAGGACGGCCAGATGACCATTCATGTCGTGCTGGCGGGAAAGGGCATCATCAACCTGTTCCCCGGCCTGGCAGAGGATGCCGAGAAGGAGGGCGCGGTGCTGTTGGAGCCCACCGAGGAAACGGTGAACTATCCCGACGGCACTACGGACACGGCCTACGCCTTTGATATCCCGGTGCCCGCCATCGGCGAGGAGTTTGACTGCGCCCTGATCGGAAAGAAGGCCAAGTGGTATGACCACAAGGTCATGGTCAGTAACCCTGTGCCGGTTGAGGCCAAATAACGGATAAAAAAACCGCACAATATGGGCGGTATTTTCTGAAGATCCTTTACTCATTCAGGGTGACGCGACAATGCACTGTCATCCTGAGCGAAGCGAAGGATCTTTTTTTCATTATTTCCCTGTCCTCGCGTCATTCTCCCGCACCAGCTCCATGATCTCCCTGTACCGTCCCGTTACCTTCTCGTAATTTTCCGGCATGTGGGGGAATATGCAGTTCGTGCAATCCTTGTAACCCTTTTCTGAATACCTGAAATTGCCGCCGCAGCGCTTTCCCAGCGCGTACAGGGGGCAGTAACAGAACAGGCAGTTGAATCGGCTCGGGTCCGCCACCCGATGACAGGGAAAGTATTCGCATTCCCGGTTTTGGAAAAAGGCATAGTGCATCGTCTGCTTGTCCAAGGGAACTTCCTCCTGTGGTGTCGTTTGGCTACGCCCGCTGTGCCGCGATAAACCATGTCGTGCCATGGTTGTCGTTGTCCAGCAGCAGCCGGTCGGCGCATTGCAGTACATTAAACCCGCGCTGACGCAGAAGGTCGAGTACCGCGTCCACGTCGTGTACCACTTCCCGTATCGTCTCCGAGAATTTGGGCGCGCCGTCTTCAAACATGTCGATGTGGAGCGCGATGCGCCCGTCGCCCCGGTCCTCCGTCAGGAACCGCACCAAACCATTTGCACCGTATGGCACCTCGAAGGGTTTGCCCGGGGTCGCCTCGGCGGGGTTCAGAAGGTCAAAGACGAAGTACCCGCCCGGGTTCAGTGCGGCATGGACATTGCCGAACACCCGGCCCACGTCGCGCAGGTCGGCGATGTGGTTGATCACGTCGCCGGTGCAGGTGGCGAGGTCAAAGCGTCCCAAATCGGGAAGGTCCACGATATCCGCCACCGCGTAGCGCAGCCCCGGCGAGCGCTGTCGGGCGATGTCGATCATCTCACGGGAAAGATCTACCCCCAGGGTGTTGATGCCCGCGGCATGCAGCGCTTCGCACAGCACGCCGGTGCCGCAGCCCAGATCCACGGCGGATCCGACGGACGCGCGCCTTTGTCCCAGCCATTGCAGCAGCTGCCCGGCAAATACCCGGGGATACTCATTCCAGCCGAATTCGTTGTACAATCGGCAAAACAGGCTCGAATACATTGGCCCTCCTGTAATGATGGAAGCGTGGCGGCCCGAAAGCCGCTGTATATTTTCATTATACCCGCAAACGCCCCCGCGGGCAAGAACTTATTTTATCCATCGGGTTGACCGGAGGGTGTCAGTATTGGTATAATAGCTCCGATAGTTTACGCCACCATACGCCCGAAGGAGAAAGGTGCTATTCCAATGAAAACCTTGATCGAGCTTTACGATACTACGCCCATTGAAAACGTGCTGGCGACGGAGATGTTCCGCCCCCAGGAGATGATACTCATCTGTCCGCCGGAGGTCGAGCAGGATCGCGATTACAGGCGCTCGCTGCGGTCATATTTCGAATACCGCAAGTGTCCGGTAAAGCTGACCTTCATTCCCGTGAGCATGCTGGACGCGGTAAAAATCGAACGGGTGCTCCGTGAAGTGATAGAGGCCCACCCCGATTGCGCCATCGATATCGCCGGCGGCACCGACGCCTCGCTGTTCGCCGCGGGCGCAGTGTCCAGGGACATCCCCGTATTCACCTACAGCAGCAAGCGCAACACCTTTTTCGAGATCAAGAACGCCCCCTTTGCCCACAGCGTTACCTGCGGTGTGCGGCTGGACGTTCGTTCATGCTTCCTGATGGCGGGCGGTACGTTGCTGCAAGGCCGTGAGGACAACGAGCAGTTGAAGGCCATGCTGCCGCAGATGGAGAAGCTGTTCGACATCTATACCAAATACCGCCGCGTATGGAACCGACAGATCAGCTACATCCAGAAAATTTCCTCCGCCGAAGCGGGAGTGCTGGATGCCATGGGCCGCTGGACGGAGAAGGCGGGAGACCGGCATGTGAAGGCTGACAGCGGGCTTTTCAAGGAGCTGGCGAAGGCGGGCTTGATACTGGACCTGAAGATGAATGAAGAGGGCATGAGCTTCCGCTTTCCGGACGAGACCGTGCGCTTTTGGCTGCGCGACATCGGTGCGGTGCTGGAATTGCAGGTCTTCCGCGCCTGCCTTGAGGCGAAGTGCTTTGACGACGTGGTGCTCAGCGCTGTGGTCAACTGGCAGGGCAACGCCATTCAACGGGACAGCGTGAGCAACGAGATCGACGTGATGGCTGTGCAGGGCATCCAGCCGGTGTTTATCAGCTGCAAGACCAGTGAGATCAAAACCGAGGCCCTGAACGAACTGGCGATCCTCAGGGATCGCTTTGGTGGCAAGAACTCCCGGGCCATCATCGCCACTTCCGGTATGGCCACCAAGAGCCGCGCCCCCATGCGCAGCCGCGCCGCCCGGCTGAGCATCGAGGTGGTGGAATGGGAAGACCTGAGTTTTGAACGTCTGGTGGCCCGTCTGAAAGCCCGGCCCATGCGCTGATATCACTAGAGTGTGTTTCTAAAATGCCTGAAGCGCATTTTCGGGCCATCAGGCTGCATTTCTGTGTTGAAAAACCTTGACTTGCAACCAGTAAGCCTGCGGTT
>ONJE01000111.1 GCA_900318045.1 uncultured Eubacteriales bacterium | reverse complement strand
AAAGCCGTGACAGCTTCCCCAAAGGGGAAGCCTTTTGGAGGCGCTTCATCCTTAAGTTGATGACATTGCCTTTCAGGGTAGGCTTTGAGAAATTGGCCTCCCCTGAAAGGGGAGGTGCCGAGCGGAGCGAGGCGGAAGGGTTCCGAAAAATCAGGACTCTGAGCTGTACCCAAAGATTTTTAGAAGCCTGCTCTATTGCGAGAGATTGTTCTTGACTGGATTAAGAATGCTATGTATAATGAATACCGAAACACATTCGCATGGTCGGGTTCCCCTGCCATGCGCCCCCCAATGACCTACCCGCGCGGAACACAAGCCGCGCGATGGACGAAAGGAGCGCGGATTATCATGTGTGATGAGCTGAACAAGGTTGTGGATACCGTCGAGGAGATCAAGGACGACACTCAGGAAACCGTCGAGGAGATCAAGGACGATGCACAGCAGACCGCGGAGGAGATCAAGGACGAAGTCCAGGAGACCGTCGCGGAGGTCAAGGACGATGCACAGCAGACCGCGGAGGAGATCAAGGACGAAGTCCAGGAGACCGTCGCGGACGCCAAGGACGATGCACAGCAGACTGCCAAGGAGGTCAAGGACGAGGTTCAGGAGAATGCCAAGAGCCTCAAGGACATGGCCAGGGAGGCCCTGGACAGAACCGACATCGACGAGAAGGTTCTCGACGCCGTAAAGGGCCTGAAGGGTATGGCTAAGGATGCCCTGGACAGGACTGACATCGACGATATGGTCGTCCAGGCCGTAAAGGGACTGAAAGACAAGGCCAAGGAAGCCCTGGACAAGACCGATATCGATGAGAAAATCGTCGAGGGCGCGAAGGGCATCGTCGGAAAGATCGGCGATCTGTTCAACGGCAAGGAATAAGCCTGGTATACATCAAGCCTGTCGCAAAACCGGCATACCACAGAATATATACACCATGAATGCAAGGCAGATGGTGTAAGGGGCTGTCTCACTCAAGGGCACCTCTGAAAAAACTATCGCGCCCTCCGGCGGCGATGAGCGTTTTTAGAGGTGCCCTGAGGGGACAGCCTCTATTACATGAAAAAAGAGTGGCGACTGCCGAGAAGAGATAGATGAATATGGTTGGGCTTAGTCAGGAACTGAGGTGATAACTCCCTCAGTCAGCCTGAGGCTGACAGCTACCTCTGACTCCCCCAGTCAGCTTCGCTGACAGCCCCCTCAGGGAGGGGGCCTGAACGGGAGCCATTAAGGGTTTTGCGACTCAAAAAGGCTCCCTCTCAGAGGGAGCTGGCACGCAAAGCGTGACTGAGGGAGTATACGCTGAGTAGTAGTAACCAAGCATGACACGCAGTCAACCCAAAAAATAAAAGTATATTGACATATCGTCATTAATTCGCTATAATGTCAGTGAATCAGGGTCGTCGTCCGACGGCAGAGGGAGTATATACATGTCCAGGGGTTCAATAGAATTGACAAATGCGCGCAGGGAGGAAATCATTTCGGCCTGTGAAAAGCTCTATCAGACCATGAGCTTCAAGGAGATTACACTGAAGGACATCGCCGGAGCGACGAGCTTCACGCGCACTTCAATTTATAATTACTTTCAGACCAAAGAGGAGATCTTTCTGGCCCTGATGCAGAAGGAGTACGAGCGCTGGGTGGAGGAACTGAATGCCATGGCCAGTGACTATACCACTATGAGCGCCGAGTCGTTTTCCAGCATGCTGGCGCATTCCCTGGAGAAGCGGAGTATGCTGCTCAAGCTTTTGAGCATGAATCACTTCGACATGGAGGACAACAGCCGTCCGGAATGCCTGGTGGATTTCAAGCGGGCCTACGGTGCTTCCATCGAAGCGCTGCGCGGCTGCCTCGTCAAATTCTTCCCGGACATGGATGCGAAGGCGCAGCAGGACTTTCTGTACGCCTTTATGCCCTTCCTGTATGGCATCTACCCCTATACCACCGTATCCGCAAAGCAGCGTCAGGCGATGTCAGGCGCCGGGCTGAATTTCGTGTACATGAGCGTCTATGATATCGCCTTCAACTGCATCCGGACACTGTTGGGATCAAAATAAAGAACAGTTTAACCGAATATTATATTGACATCGTGTCAGATATGGTATATACTATGCATTGACACGATGTCAGTATTTTTTCGGAGCATGAACAGGAGGCTGACTCAACCATGAAATATACGAGACTGGGAAGCAGCGATTTGAACGTCTCCCGCATCTGCATGGGCTGCATGGGCTTTGGCGACGCGGGGCAGGGGCAGCACGCATGGACGCTGGACGAAGCGCATTCCCGCGAGATCATCCAGCGGGGGCTGGAGCTGGGCGTCAACTTCTATGACACCGCCATCGCCTACCAATCGGGTACCAGCGAACAGTACGTTGGCAGGGCGCTTCGGGATTTTGCAAGGCGCGACGAAGTGGTGGTGGCCACCAAGTTCCTGCCCAGGACGCAGGATGAGATCGAGGCTGGCATCACCGGACAGCAGCACATCGAGCGGATGCTGAACAAAAGCCTTGAAAACCTTGGCATGGACTACGTCGACCTGTACATCTATCACATGTGGGACTGGCAGACACCCATCGAGGACATCCTGGACGGCCTGAACCGCCAGGTAAAGGCCGGTAAGGCGCGCTACATCGGCATCTCCAACTGCTTTGCCTGGCAGCTGGCGAAGGCCAATGCCATCGCCGAACAGGCGGGCTGGGCGAAGTTCGTGTCCGTACAGGGCCATTACAACCTGATCTTCCGCGAGGAGGAGCGGGAAATGGTGCCCTACTGCGACGAGGAGAACATCGCCCTGACGCCCTACAGCGCCCTGGCTTCGGGCAGACTCTCCCGCAAACCAGGCGAGACCTCCAATCGCCTGGAAAAGGACGCCTACGCGAAGTTCAAGTACGACGCCACGAAGGAACAGGACGAGGTCATCATAGACCGCGTGGCGGAGATCGCGGAAAAGCGCGGTGTGAGCATGACGGAGATTTCTCTGGCCTGGCTGCTGACCAAGGTGACCGCGCCGGTGGTGGGCGCAACGAAGCTCCGCCACATCGAAGGCGCGGCGAAGGCCGTGGAGCTTGAACTGACGGACGAGGAAATTTCGTATCTCGAAGCGCCGTATGTGCCCCATCCGCTGGCAGGCGTCATGGCGCAGAACAAACCCGCGAACGCAAAGGAAAAGCACGTCTGGACGACCGGTAATCAGAAAATCTGAGGAGGAAAGAAATATGATCGATCTGCCGAAAATCGCCCTCGGTGCGTGGGCATGGGGCAACGATGGAACCTTTGGGAACAACTTCACCGCCGAGGCGCTGAAACCCATCTTCGACGCGGCGATGGCCAGCGGGCTCAACCTGTGGGACACCGCCTACGCCTACGGCATGGGCACCTCCGAGAAGGTGCTGGCAGGTTTCATCAGGGACCTGCCGAGGGAATCTTACCTTATCTCTGACAAGTTCACGCCCCAGTGCGCCAACGGCAAGCCCACCGCCATGGCGGACATGATCGGGATGCAGCTTCAGATCATGAACCTCAGTCGCTTTGACATCTACTGGATCCACAACGTTTGGGACGCGCCCCACTGGACCGAGGAACTGGCGAAGTACTACGAGGGCCGGGACGACGTGCCGCTGCTGGGCGTGTCGAACCACAACCTTTCCGAGATCAAACAGGCCAACGACATACTGAAGGCCCACGGCTTAAAGCTGTCTGCGGTTCAGAACCACTACAGCCTCATCAACCGCTCCTCCGAGGAATCCGGCATACTGGACTATTGCAGGGAAAACGGCATTGTTTTCTTCGCCTACATGGTGCTGGAACAGGGCGCGCTGTCCGGCAAATATGATACCCGGCGCCCCATGCCCGAGGGCTCCGCCCGCGCCGCAACCTACAACCCGGTGCTGGACAAGCTGGAGGTGCTGAACGCCGAGCTGAAGCGGCTGGCGGACAAGTACGGCGTAGGCATTGCTCAGATCCCTGTAGCCTGGGCCATCGCCAAGGGCACGCTGCCGATCATCGGCGTGACAAAGGTCAGCCACGTGGAGGACGCGGTGAAGGCCGCGAACGTCATCCTGACCGACGAGGAGACGAAGGGCCTCGAAGCGCTGGCTGACAGCCTGAACCTCAATGTGATCCGCTTCTGGGAAAAGGAGATGAAGTAACATGAAGAAGAACATCGGCGCAACTCTGGCACTGTATCCTTCCCCGCTGATCGTGGTGGGCGCGATGGTGGAGGGCAAGCCCACCTGGACGCTGGTGGCCCACGCGGGCACCATGGCGCACAGCCATCTGATGGTGTCGCTGGTGCAGGCGCACTACATCAACAGGGGCATCCGTGAGACGGGCAAGCTGTCCGTGAACGTGGTGGATGCTTCCTGGCTGAAGGCCGCCGACCGCATGGGCACCGTCAGCGGCAGCAAGGCGGACAAGTCCGACGCCTTTAAGTGGACGATGGGCGAAAACGGCGCGCCGCTGATCGACGACGCCAAAGTATCCATCGAATGTGAAGTGGACGGCAATTATGAATTGGAGCATTTCGACCACTTCATATGCAGGATCCTGGCGACATACGCCGACGAGACCGTTCTGAACGGGAAGGGCAAGATCGACTATCACACCTTCAAGCCGGTGCTGTTCGAGTTCCCGACCTACGAGTATTTCGTGACCGGCGACAAGGTGGGCGACTGCGGGAGGATGAACGCGGAATGAAGAAGCTGTTGACTGTTTTACTGGCGCTCTGCCTGTGCTGCGCCTCCGCGCTGGCGGCGGACCTGACCACCAACGGCGGCGTGGCGCTTGACCTGTCGGCGCTGCCCCATCAGGACGCGACCGCCCCGGCTGTGGTGTACTTTATCAGCGATATTTCGCCGGAAAGCCTGGTGAAGGCGTTTCAGTCGCTGAATGTGGAATTGCCCGGAAAGGTGGGCGTGAAGCTGTCTACCGGCGAATCCGAGAACAGCAACTACCTTCGCCCGACGTTGATCGGCGACCTGGTGCAGATGCTGAACGGCACCATCGTGGAATGCAACACCGCCTACGGCGGCAGCCGTTCCTCCACGGCCATGCACATGCAGCTGGCGAAGGACCACGGCTTCACCGACATCGCGGAGGTGGACATACTGGACGCCGAGGACAGCATGGAACTGCCGATCGAGGGCGGCAACCGGCTTTGGGTGGACTATGTGGGCAGCCATTTCGCCAATTACGATTCGTTCCTCGTGCTCTCCCACTTCAAGGGCCACGCCATGGCTGGCTTCGGCGGGGCCATCAAGAATATCTCCATCGGCTTCGGCTCGGCCAAGGGCAAGGGCTGGATCCATTCCGGCGGCACCAGCTTCACCAACATCTGGGGTGGAGAGCAGGATGCCTTTCTGGAGGCCATGGCGGATGCGGCCAAGGCGGTTGACAGCACGATGGGCGACAACATCGTCTACATCAGCGTGCTGAACCGCCTGTCCGTGGACTGCGACTGCGACGGCAATCCCGAAGAGCCGGATATGCACGACATCGGCATACTGGCCTCCACCGACCCGCTGGCCATCGACCAGGCGGCCATCGACCTGGTGTACGCCATGCCGGACAGCGGCAGCCTCATCGAGCGCATCGAGAGCCGCAATGGCCTGCAAACGCTGGACGCCGCCGAAGCCATCGGGCTGGGCAGCCGGGCTTACAATCTGGTAGTCATCGAATGACCGACTGGCTTCGCCGGGAGAACGGGCATGATCGTCAACCTGACAATATGATAAGGAGCTGAAGACATGAAAGAGAAAATCACACAGAACGCCGGTCGGCAGCAGCTTGGCAGCTTCGCGCCGATGTTCGCGCACCTTAACGACGATGTGCTGTTCGGAGAGGTGTGGAACGAGGAAGCCATTGATGTGAAAACAAAGTGCATCATTACCGTCGTATCACTGATGGCGTCGGGCATCACGGATTCGTCATTGGCTTATCATCTGCAGAATGCCAGGGCCCATGGCGTGACGAAAGAGGAGATCGCCGCCATCATCACCCATGCCACCATGTACGTAGGCTGGCCCAAGGGCTGGGCGGTGTTCCGGCTTGCAAAGGAAGTCTGGAAGGAAGAAGAATAAGTCGATAATAATACTGTTATCAGATAAAGAAAAGATCATTGACGCTGCGCTCAGGATGACAAGCCCCATGTTGTCATCCTGAGCAAATCGAAGGATCTTCACATTTAAAATTAAGATTGGACAGTATAAGGAGAAAATATAAATGAAAAAGGCAATCGTTCTGATAATGGCAGTCTGCCTGTTGCTGGGCATGAGTGCGTTTGCTGAGGAAGCTGCCCACAGTGACACGCTGGTGATCTACTTCTCCTGCACCGGTACCACAAAGGGCGTGGCGGAGAAGCTGGCGAACGTGACCGGCGCAGACCTGCATGAGATCGTTCCCGCCGTGCCCTACACGGCCGAGGACCTGAACTACAACGATCGTTCCACCCGCGCGACCTCTGAACAGGATCACCCCGACACCCGCCCCGAGATTGGTGGCGAGGACATCGACCTGTCCGGCTATACCACCGTCTACATCGGCTATCCCATATGGTGGGGGGAGGAGCCGCGCATACTGTGCACTTTCGTGGAGAGCCACGATTTCACCGGCATGACCGTGATCCCCTTCTGCACTTCGGGCGGCAGCGGCATCGGCCGCAGCGGCAAGGACCTCGAGCAGCTGGCCGGAACCGGCACCTGGCTGGACGGCGCACGCCACAGCGGCAGCATCTCCGAAAAGGAGCTGCGCGCGTGGGTGGATGGACTGAGATAGAAGACGAACAGGGGGAGGACGAATCGTGAAGACGCGACAGGGAAATTTGCGGAGGATCATCGACATCGGCATGACCGTCCTCCTGCTTTTGCAGATGGCCTATCAGGTGATGGGCGAAGCCGCCCACGAGTGGCTGGGCATGGGCATGACCGCGCTGGTCATCGTCCACCAGATCCTCAACCGGCGCTGGTACGGCGCGATGTTCAAAGGTAAATACACTGCCTACCGCGCCGCGTCCGCCTGCGTGAATGTGCTGCTGCTGGCGTCCTTCGCGCTGACAGCCTTTTGCGGCATGGCCATGAGCAACTATGCCGTGCCCTTCCTTTACGGCATCGTGCGGGTGTCCTTCGTGCGGGTGACCCACCTGTCCATGTCCCACTGGTCGTTCGTGCTGATGGGGCTGCACCTGGGCCTGCACGTGCCGGTGATGCTTCAAAAGCTGAAACTGAAAGAGAGGACGCGCCGCATTCTGTCGGTGGTCTGCACGTGTGTTGCCGGTGTCGGGCTATGGCTGTTCTTCAAAAACGGCATGCCGAACTACCTGTTCTTCCGGGTGCCCTTCGCCTTCCTGGACTACGAAAAGGCCGGCGGGCTGGTGTTGCTGGAAAACGTGGTCATGCTGCTGTTCTGGGCTTTTGTGGGCTGTCTGGTGGCGCTGCTGTGCAGGAAGAAGGTCAATTCTCTCATACCGGTGACGCTGATTCTCGCCGCCGTGGTGCTCGGCCTCGTATTGAACATGATATGGCCGGGCAACAATGACATCGGCTT
>ONJE01000074.1 GCA_900318045.1 uncultured Eubacteriales bacterium | reverse complement strand
TCCGGGCGCTCGAACCCACTAAGCCTGCGGAAAATCGCCTTGAAATGCAGGCAAATCCACTCGAAATTGCATCTCCCTGCATTTTGAAACACACTCTAAGGAAATACCGCACAATTGGGTGGTGGTATGTCGAGATGAGTTTTAGTCAGGCGTGGCCTGCGAAATTAGCAAGCGCATCTGGCATAGAATCCACTCGTCAGCTGACCACCAAAATAATGCAGAATTTCCGTGGCCAATCAATTATCATTCTATTATATACCGGTTGATCTGTCAAGCCTGTCTCCTGTCCGTTCGCCGCCAATACGTATTGACTTTTTACACAATAGATTTTATAATCAAGCTATATAAGTATGCGATTGATTATGATGTGTGTTTCAGACGCTTTTACAGGCGGAGGGAGCCGCGGAGGCTGGAGTGATGGGGATATGAAGCTGCATGGTATCAATGAAATGAAATTACCCACGGACAGGATCAGACGTGTTTTTATATTCACATTCATCTTCGGGATTCTGGCCCACGGCAGCATGATGACCAATACAATCCTGTGGCATGACGGGCTGCACTTCGCCCGTCGCGTAAAGGCTGGCTCGGCCATCGCCCTGGGCAGGTGGATGCGGGCAATCCTGGCCTACGTGGTTTCAAAGGCCTTTGGGGGGAACAACCTGGGCATGCCGCTGCTGTACGGCATGGTTTCCATTTTTTTTATCGCCGCTTCGGCGCTCGTCATCATTCGGATCTTTGACATCAAAAACGGGCTCATGCAGGCCGCCGTATGCGGGCTGATGGTGTCCCTGCCCGTTGTGACCAGTACCTTGTTCTATATGTATACGGCCCCTTACTATTTTCTGGGGCTCTTCCTGTCGACGGCGGCCGTGCTGATTGCCCGGGAGTGTGGCGGCGTGAAGGGCTTTGTTTTGGCGACGCTCTGCGTCAGCTTCACATTGGGCATCTACCAGGCGTATCTGGCCGTTGCGGTATCGCTGTTCGTCATGACGCTCATATTCGATATCATCAATGACCGCTATCCCGGTTTACCCTCCTTCTTCAGGAGTGCCTTTTATGCCCTGGGCATTTGCGTTCTGGGGTTCGCGGCGTATATGGTCGTCTGGAAGGTGTTGATGCGGGTACTGGGCCTGTCGGCAGCGAATTACCAGGATATTTCCGCCCTGGGCAGCAAGGGCATCGCCACTTACCTGGAGGGGATCAGGGCGGCCTATGCCAGGTTCTTCCTGATATTCGACCGCAAGAGCGAGAATCTCTACCCGATGGGCCTGCGGTGGGTTCAGGTCGTCATACTCGCGCTGAGCGCGGTGTTAAGCGTTTGGATCGTCGTCCTCCGGTTCAGAAAGGACAGGCTGCAGGGCGTCGCATTGGTGCTGCTGATCGCCCTGCTGCCCCTGTGCTTCAACCTGGTGTATATGATTGGCGCGAAGAGCGTCCATACGGTGATGCTCTACGGCCAGTGCATGCTGTATGTGTACCTGGTCTGCGTCGTCGGGTATCTCGCCGGTCAGGGCGGAAAGACAGGTGTTTCCTGTCGCCGGGTGGTCGCCGCGGTGCTTCTGCTGATGGTCGCCATGAACATCTATTTCGATAATGGCTGCTACATGAAGGCGGAGATGACGCTGCAACAGACGATCAACAATATGACGGTGCTCACGGCGCGGATCAAGTCGCTGGACGGCTACAGGGATGAAATGCCGGTGTGCATCGCCATCAGGGGAAAGCAGGATGCGACGGTGACGCAGGACGGGGAGATGCAGGATTTTATCATCGCGCCGCTGGGCCATCTCATTCCGCACAGCGACAATGGCGCGCTGCGCAATATCAAAAATACCCTGGCGCAGTGGTGCGGCTTCTCGCCCAAATATGTATCCGAGGGCAAGCTGGAACACCCAGAGGTTCTGGATGATATGCCGGACTATCCCGATGCGGGCAGCGTGCGAATTGTGGACGACACGGTCGTTGTAAGGATGTGAGCGCATTGAAGACGGGAATCATCACGTTTCACTTTGTGAATAACTATGGCGGGGCGTTGCAGGCCTATGCGCTGAGAAGGTATGTGTCCGAGCGGTTCTGCCCGGATACGGAGTTGATCGACTACCGCCACTGGTTCATTCGCCTGACCGACGCCGTTCGTATGGCGCCGCTGACGGTGAATTTCAGGTACTATGGGCCCTGGCTGCGGTCGTTTGGGAAGATGCGCAGGCGCAGGCGGAAGTTTGCGGACTTCATGAAAAAACAGGGCAATCTGTCGCCACGGGTCGACTTCGCCAACCAGCTCGGAAAGCTCAACGGCAGGTATCGGCGGATGATCTGCGGCAGCGATCAGATCTGGAATCCCATGCTGACCTGCGGGCTTGCGAAGCCCTATTTTCTGGCCTTTCCCATGGATCATTGCAAGCGGCTATCCTATGCGGCCAGCGTCGGCGGTTCGGTGCGCAACCGGGACAGAATGCTGAACCTCGTTCGCCGGCTGGATGCGGTGTCGATTCGGGAAGAGACGGATTGGCTGGAGCACGCCGAAGGACTGGAGCGGGTAGAGCGCCACATTGACCCGACCCTGCTGCTGACCCCGGGGGAATGGGATGAAATCGCCATTCGACCCGAGGGACAGGAGAAGTATATACTGACTTACTTTATGCAGAAAAACGAGGGCGCCTACGCGATCGTGGAGCAGATCAAACGGCAGACCGGCTGCAAGGTTTACGACATCAGTCGCTACGGCTACCAGCCGGACTGCGTGGACAGGTGCATGGTGGATGTGGGGCCGGAGGAGTTTGTGGGCCTGTTCTCGGGGGCGCAGCATGTGTGTACGAATTCATTCCACGGCATCGTCTTCTCGCTGATCTTCAACAAGACGGTGGATTACATTCCGATATCGCGCTTCGGCGGGCGGATCGAGTATCTCTGCAAGCTGCTGCGCCTGGAAAAGACCCCTGTGCAGGGCGGCGCCTATTACCATATTGAATATGACCCCGCCCGAAAGGATGCGATCCTCGAGGCTGAGCGCCAGAGGACCTGTGCCTATCTGGAGAAAGGAATAGAGTCAGCCGATGATAGCGATCAATGACAAGGGACGTTGCTGTGGGTGCGGCGCCTGCGCGCAGGCGTGCCCGACCCATTGCATCGAAATGCGCCAGGATCAGGAGGGCTTTCTCTATCCCATGGCGGACGCCACCCGATGCGTAAACTGTGGGAAGTGCGAGCAGGTCTGCCCGATCATACGGGCAGACAGCCCGTTGCCGGATCCGGGGGCAGCGTTTGAACAGCCCCTGGCCATCGGTGGAAGGCATCGCGACGAGGCCATTCGGCAGGCTTCCTCCAGCGGCGGCGCCTTCAGCCTGTTTGCGGACAGGGTCTTTGCCATGGGCGGCGTCGTCTATGGCGCCGCGATGCGGGACGGGCGCGTGGTTCACGTCTGTGCCACCAATGCGGCAGAGCTGGCCGCGTTGCGGGGTTCCAAGTATGTCCAGAGCGTCATCGGCGACGCCTACAGCGAGATCGAAGGCCACTTGAAGGCGGGCCGTCCCGTGCTGTTTACCGGCACCCCATGCCAGACAGCGGGGCTCGCGTCGTTCCTCGGAAAGCCCTGGGACAACCTGTACCTGGTGGATTTTATCTGCCACGGAACTCCTTCGCCAAAGATCTTTGCCGAATACCTGGCCAGCATCGAAGCAAGGGAAGGTTCGAAGGTCGTGTCCTTCAGTTTCAGGGAGAAGGACAAGGGCTGGCATGAATCGGGCTTGCAGATGGGCACCAGGGCGAAGCTTGCGAACGGGAAGGAGATTCGCAAATATCCCGCGCTGCGAGACAGCTATATGAACGGCTTCCTGGAGGACATCTACCTGCGCCCCTCCTGCTATCAGTGTCGCTTCAAGGTGATTCCCAAGCACACCGCGGACATCACCATCGCGGATTTCTGGGGCGTCAATCGGGTGCTGCCCCAGCTGAACGACGGCAGGGGAACCTCGCTGCTGCTCATCCACAACGAGCGTGGCAAGGCGCTGTTTGACGCGGTCAGCGAGGCATTTGAGTACCAGGAATGCGATTGGAAGGCGGCCACGGTGAAGAACCCGACGCTTATCCGGCCCGCATCGGTGCCGGATAAGCGCGAGACCTTCTTCGGGGAGCTCGAAGCCCGGGGCTATGATTATGTGGCCCGAAAATACCTGTCCACCCCCAGGACGGTGGTCAGCAAGGGCTCCAGAATCATCGGCGGCAAGCTTGAAAAGCTTATACAGTTCGGCGTCGGCGTAACGATGAAGGTGCTGCCCGTCGAAAAGACCCAGGCGACCCGGGACAGGTTGACCCAATTCTACAAGTTCTGCATGGTCGGGGTCTCCAACGTGGCCTTTTCCTATACGGTGAATGTCGTTTCGCTGCTGCTGATCAACCTGGTGAAGCCGGGTCTGAAGTACGACTATATCATCGCGAATACCATCGCGTTCCTGCTGTCCGTATACTGGTCGTTTTTTTGGAACAGTCGGAAGGTGTTCCATCTGAAGACACGGACCAAGGCCGAGCGATGGAAGGCGCTGTTGCGCAGCTACCTCTGCTACGGGTTTACGGGCATATTGCTCAACAACCTGCTGTCAACGCTTTGGATCGAGGTCTTGGGCATTTCCAAGTATCTGTCTCCGCTGCTCAACCTCGTGTTCACGATTCCGCTGAACTACCTGACCAACAAGAAGTGGGCCTTCGCCGTCAAGGACGAGAGCGATGGCGCGGACTGAGCGCATGCCGCGCCGCCTTCCACAGGAGGTACAAAGATGAAAGAGTGTCGCATGGATCTGTCGATCGTCGTTCCCTGCTACAATGAAGAGGAAGCCATTCCCATCTTCTTCGACGCGGTCACGGCCATCGTCGATCAGATGGGCGTGAATTATGAATTCGTGTTCGTCGACGACGGTTCATCCGACAGCACGCTGGGGATCCTCAGGAATTTGGCGAAGGCGCACCCGCAGGTGCGATATGTGTCCTTTTCCCGGAACTTCGGCAAGGAGGCGGGAATCTACGCCGGCCTGCAATACGCCCGGGGCGAGCATGTCGCCCTGATGGACGCGGACTTGCAGGATCCGCCGTCCTACCTGCCCCGGATGTACGAGGCGCTCCAGACCGGCAAATACGACAATGTGGCCACGCGGAGAAGCACCCGTGCGGGCGAACCGCCCATACGCTCCTTCTTTTCCCGCGCTTTTTACCGGCTGATCAACAGGCTGTCGGATGTGCCGATCGTCGATGGGGCTCGGGATTACCGTATGATGAAGCGCAAGATGGTGAACGCCATATTGGCTACGGGGGAGTACAACCGCTTTTCCAAGGGCCTGTTCAGTTGGGTTGGCTTTCGCACGCTGTGGCTCTCCTACGACAATGTTGAGCGCGTGGCGGGCCAGACGAAGTGGAGCTTCTGGAAGCTGACCAAATACGCCCTGGAGGGCATCGTCAATTTCTCCCACGCCCCGCTGGACATCGCCACGAACATCGGCATGTTCATGACGATAGTCGCCTTCATATGGGCCGCGGTGCTCATACTGAAAAAGATCATCATCGGCGATTACAATGTTTCTGGCTGGACCTCCCTGACCTGCATCATCATCTTCCTGGGCGGCCTGCAGCTGTTTTCCATCGGCATCATGGGTCAGTATATCGCCAGGATATTTCTGGAGACCAAGCACCGGCCGCTGTTCATCGTGGCGGAATCCAGCGACGAGGAGAACGGTGAGACGGAGGAGTGACTGAGGCTAAGCGGGCAGCTCATTCCGCCTCCCGTAGAAACTTCCACACAGTTTCAGCCACCTTCTCCGGAACGCCGGGGACTTCGGCAATTTCTTCCACCGTGGCGGCCTTCAGGGCTTCCACGGTTTTAAAATGTTTCAATATGGCCTTCTTGCGCTTCTCGCCCACGCCGGGAATGCCGTCCAGCCTCGATGAAATGCTGGCCTTTCCCCGCAGGGCCCTGTGGTGGATGATGGCGAAGCGATGACTCTCGTCCCGAACCCTCTGCAATACGTGCAGGGCGGGGGAGTGGCGGTCCAACAGCAGGCTCTCTTCCTCCCCGGGCAGCACGATCTCCTCGATGCGCTTGGCAAGGCCGACCATCGGTATGTTCAGCCCCTGGGCCAGCATGGCCTCCCGGGCGGCGGCCAGCTGGCCCCGGCCGCCATCTACCAGGATCAGGTCGGGGAGCCATGAAAACTTGCCGCCCTGGGGGTCGAGCCCCTGTTCGCGCCGCTCGGCCAGCTCGTCCAGCCCGTGGGACAGGCGGCGGGTGATGACCTCGTACATGCTGGCGAAGTCGTTGGCGCCCTCCACCGTCTTGATGCGGTAGCGGCGGTATTCCTTGTTGGCACTGACGCCGTCCACCATCACCACCTCGCTGGCCACGGACAGCGCCCCCTGGGTGTTGGAGATGTCGTAGCCTTCGATGCGCCGGGGCAGCGTGGGCAGGTTCAGTATTTCCTGAAGCGTTTCCAGCGCCCCGATGGTACGGGCTCGGCTGTTGGCGTTTTTGCGGTCCAGCTTCTTCGCCTCGTCCTTCAGGTTTTTGACGGCCATGCCCACCAGCTTCAGCTTTTCGCCCCGCCGGGGGGTGAGGATGTAGGTGCGGGCCCCGTGCTGCTCGGTGAGCAGCTGCTCGATCACGTCGTGCTCCGGCGGCGTGTGGGACAGTAATATCTCCCGGGGCGGGGTGATTTCCGGCCCATAGTATTGCAGCATGAACTGGGTCAGGATCTCGCCGGGGTTTTCGTCTCCCGCCCCCTCCAGCGTGAAGCGCTCCGAGCCGATCATGCGGCCTGAGCGCACGAAGATCAGCTGTACCATGGCGTCGGCCTCGTGGGGCAGCACGGCGATGATGTCCTGGTCGGCCTGGGCGGTGGAAATGGCCTTCTGTTTCTGCATCACGGCCTCTACGGCGCGGATGCGGTCGCGGTACAGCGCCGCCCGCTCGTAGTTCATCTCCTGAGAGGCCTCCGTCATCCTGTCCTTCAGCTCGGAGAGCACCGACGCGTATTTCCCGTTCAGAAAGTCGATGACGCCGTCGATGGTTTTGCGATAGTCTTCCTTCGGGACCAGCCCCGCGCAGGGGGCGGGACACTGGCCTACCTGATGGTGAACGCAGGGACGGCGGGGCTTGTCAGGGTTGATGGCATGTTTGCAGACACGGATGGGGAACACCATCCGCACCACATCCAATACTTCACGCACCACGGTGGAGCCCTGGTAGGGGCCGTAATATTTCGCGCCGTCCTTTTCCTGCCGCCGGGCAAGGTCCACCAGCGGGAAATCCTCGGCCAGGTTCACCCGGATGTAGGGGTAGGCCTTGTCGTCTTTCAGCAGGATGTTGTAGTGGGGCATATGCAGCTTGATCAGGTTGCACTCCAGGGCGAAGGCCTCCATTTCGCTGTCTACCAGTATGATGTCAAAGTCGTCGATCTTCTCTACCATGGCCCGCACTTTGGCCGTGTGCTGGGCGCTATAGTGGAAGTACTGGCTGACCCGGTTCCTCAGGTTCACCGCCTTGCCCACGTAGATGATCTTGCCCTTGGACTTCATCAGGTAGCAGCCCGGAGAATCCGGCAGGTTGGCGATCTTGAACTCCAGCTCCGGCGACATCCGCGCCCCGTTCCAGGGCTTTCTGAATTCGGTCATGGGGCCTCCTTTGGGTGGAAATTCAGGTTTGTCGCAGCGCGACAAATCTGAATTTCCCGCATCTTCATCTTTTTCTGAGGCCATTATAGCACGTTCAATTATCCGGCGCAAATGTAATCGCGTGTGCAATTTACACACTTGATTATAATGCGGACTTAATATATAATAAATGTTGAGCAGCAAATGCCTGTGCGGAGGAGGGGTTAAGTAATACCGCATAATCAAGGTGGCCGTTTGGCGAGTGAATTTTGGCTGAAAGCTTCGCTGCAGATCCGTCAGATGCGCCTGCAAATTTCACGGGCTACGCTGACTCAAATTCGCCTTGTCATGTCACTACCCAATGATGCGGTATTTCCCCAAATGAGGTAGCGGGAATCTACATCGTGGACGACCAGGCTTTTCCCGATGCTGACAGCATCTATCCCGCCGTCAACCAGTGGTATGCCGATGGCAGGCCCACCCGGGGAGACATCGAAAACCTGGACGACCTGAAGCAGCTGCCCAATCTGCGGCAGGTGTGTGTCGTGGCACAGGACTTTTCAGACATCTCCGCCCTCTCCGGGATGGAATTACTGTCTGCTATAATACCCATAACACACGATTGCATACAAGGAGGACCGACCATGCAGAAGATGATCTCAATCCTGCTGGCCGCGGCGCTGGCGCTGTGCGGCCTGATGGCGCTGGCGGAGCAGGGGGATTCCCGGGACGACATGAGCCGCTTCAGCATTCCCCATATCCCCACCCCCAGCATTCCACCCGTCGAGGTACCCGAGATCGATGAGATCGAAGTGCCGAAGGTGCCTACCGCCGCCCCCACCGGGACGCCGAAGATCGAGGTGCCTGAGATCCCCGAGGTGGACGTGCCTGGATTGGACGCGCCCCAGGTTACGTCCGATGCCGGGGAGGCCGTGGAGGTGGCCCTCGCGGCGATGGGGGTGGACGCCTATCGCGCCCTCTATGACGCCCTGAGTCGCGGCGAGACCATATGCGAGGGCAGCACGGGCAACGCGGCAAAGGGCCTGCAGCAGCTGCTGGCAGCCTTCGGGCAGGATGTCAGAGCGGACGGTATCGTCGGCCCCAAAACCGTCGCCGCCCTGAACGCGGTGCAGGATCAGTACGGACTGCCCCGGGCCGACAGCCTGGACGCTGCCGGCCTCGCGGCGCTGCTGCCCCTGCTGCTGGCGAACGAACAGCCCGCCCGGTAGTTCCCTTGATTACCCGCCAGGCAGCCTGCGTTTTTATACTAATCTCAACCTAAACCTATACAATCATGCGGCATCTTTTCCGCCATACCGGCGTTGAAGTCCCTTGACTTGCCGCCAGCAAGCCTGCGGGCC
>ONJE01000005.1 GCA_900318045.1 uncultured Eubacteriales bacterium | reverse complement strand
GTCCCTTGACTTGCCGCCAGCAAGCCTGCGGGCCTTCGCCTTGGTATGACGAAAAATCCGCTCGCATGCTTGCATACATTTAGATTGAGATTAGTATCAGAAACACACTTTTGGAAAACGTGAACGTTTTCCGGGACGGCGGGTTCCGGCGGAACCCGCCGACAATCATATACAATATCGTGGCATGCACTGGCATTCATGGAAAATATGCGTGAATTTCAACTTTCGCTGTGGACAGGAAAAGCTATTCGTGATATGATATTATATAAAGGTAGAAGTATGCCCTGCAGCACGCGCCGCTTTGGACGCGCGTCGCGGGCGTTGCCATAGCGGCGATTGTGAACCGCTGGCGAGGCGGAGGCGAGGGTCTTTGCGAGCACCATCGACAGTCTCCATGAAATATTGAAAGCGCACGGAGCGATAGACCATACTGTAAATGACGATCAACCGAGAGAGCAAAACATACAGGCGCATGGCCCGGCTGTTGGAAGTGCTGTTTTTGGCGCTGGCGGGGCTCTATATGCTGTACAGGATATCGAAGTCAACTACATTTCGCCTGATATGGCCAGGCTGGTTCGAACCGGGTCTGATGCATGGGTTGGCTTTGATTGCTGTATTGCGCCTTCTGACGGGAAAGCTGAAGCGCAGGGAGACGCTGGTCGCGGTGGCCTTTGCACTGATTTACGGCATGGTTTACCGCACGGACGGCTATTCGTTCCTGCCGTTCCTGGGCATCCTGACCGTGGGCTTTATCGACATCGGGCACAGAAAGATACTGCGCATGTACCTGTTGACGGCGGGTACGCTGTTCTGCGTGACCGTGCTGGCGGGATACCTGGGTGTCATCACGAACTATGTGCGTATCAAAAACGGCCTGAGGAGCGCTTGGGGTATCAGCTATCCCACGGATTTCGCGTCGCTGGGCTTTTACCTGCTGCTGGCGCTGTGGGTGGCGGCGGACAGGCTACCGGACTGGGTGATGCTGTTGATTTGCGCGGTCTTTGGTGCGGTGACGTGGTTTATCGCCCACAGCAGCACCAGCACGATCTGCCTGATTCTGCTGTTCTGTGCCATATTGTACCACATGTATGAGCTGGGAATTGACAGGCGGCATCCCGGAATGAGGTGGACGAAGCGGGGAGTAAACCTGTTCGCGACCCTGTCCTTCCCGGCATTGGCACTGTGCATGTTTGCGATGATGGCGATGTACGCCCGGGGTATGAACGTGGGCTACAAGCTCAACAGTCTGCTCTCCAACCGTCTCAAATACCAGGTGACCGCCTGGCAGACCTATGGGCTGAAGCCCTTCGGCACGCCCTTTGTGTTGCATGGGGACGGCTTTTCCGTGTTTCCACAGCCAAACTACACCTTTGTGGACAGCTCGTACCCGCTGATCCTGCTGCGCTATGGATGGGTACTGTTCATTGCGCTGTGCCTGTCCTGGGGTTGGACGGCGCGAAAGGCCATACGCTGCGGGGACAGGCGCCTTGTGCTGGTGTTGGGCATCATCGCTGTCCATTCGTTTTCCGAGCACCACTTCATCGACGTCCATTTCAATATCCTGATGGCCATGCCGCTGGCGGCTTATTTGTCACAGAGGGAATCGGCACTTCAAAATCAACTGTCCGAATCCCCGGCAAAGAGCGACAGCAGGGCAACCGTCATTGCGTGGGCCGGGACGATACTGCTGCTCCTCCTCGGCGCATGCCTGTTCGGCCCACGGCTGATGGCGTGGTTGAAAACCGCGCTGGAAATCATGGGATACGGCCACGGCGCCCATGCCCTTCGCCTGATTTGCGTGCTGCTTGGCGTGCTGTTCGGCGGGTGTGTTGTGCTGTGGGCGATGAGCCGCGCCATAAAGGCATTGCTGACCGGGAAATCCGTGGAAGCCCGCGCTCCCGTGGCGGTCCTGCTGGGTTGCGCGATCGCCGCCGGCGGGGTGGGATTGTTTGCCAGTGGCATCATCAACCGCGCCGCCGTAGAAAACGAGGCCATGGTGGAGGCGGACAGGCAGGCGATTGAGATCGCCGTGAAGGCCACCGCCGGGAAGGTCTATTCCGGCGTACTGCCTGAGCTTTATACGCGAAAGATCGACGGCCTCAGCTATGCGCCCTTCTTCGAAGACGACATGGCCCGACTGCCGGCAAACACCGTGCTGCTGCCCAGCGATACCGAGCGGGGCACCTTCATACACAACGGCTTTCTGTACGTGCCCATCTCCCAAACCCACGCGCTCTATACCGGCGACCGCGCCGTGGTTGAGGCGCTGGCCGCCGCCGGATACCAGCCTACGGGCTACTACAGCGGCGTGCAGCGGGTCGACCTCGAGGAAGCCTCTGCGCTCAATGCGCTGGAATACGATCCCGAGCGGGGCGTTCGACTGGACGGCAGCAACGGAACCCTGCAAAATGGCCCCTGGAAGGATCTCTATGGCGGCAGGTACACGATGACCTGGACGCTGAGCCTCCCGGAAGATGCATTGACGAGGGATGGAGTCGTATGCACGCTGCGGCTGACCATCAACAAGGGCGAGGATGTCGTCCTTGAAAAAGAGATATCGCGAGACCAGTTTGACAAACAGGGGAAGCTGAGCGTATCGATACCGTTCAAAATAACCAACAGCCGAAGCGTGGCCTTCGAAGCCGTTGCCACCCCTGGCCATCGGGTGGATATCGGTGAGATTCGCTATGTCCGCACGCCTGTGTACGATGTTCACTCCTTCTACAACCGGAAGCTGAAGAAGGTCAGGGACGAGTACTACGGCAGGGACGGCCAGCCGATCCTGCGCAAGGAGGGCTGGTTTGCCTGCGATTATGAATACGACAGGCATGGCGGTGTCATATGCCTCTCCTACTACGACTGTGATGGCCAGCCCGTTATCATCAGCGGCGGCTATGCCCGGAAGCGTCAGGTATACAACGTGAAGCGGCAGGTTGTGCGGGTGGAATACTACGGACCCGACGACAAACCCATCACCATCGCTTCGGGGTATGCAGCCATTGAAATGGAATACGACGCTGCGGGCAACATCGCGCTTCTGCGCTACTTCGATACAGATGGAAAGCCTTGCGTCATAACCTCTGGCTATGCCGAGGTGCGCCGGACTTTCAACAACAAAAAGCAGATTGTGCGGGAGCGGTACTACGGCGCCGACGGCCAGCCTATCCGGCTTTCGGAGAGCTGTTATGGCGTGGAAATGGCCTACGACCGCGCGGGCAATGTGTCCATGCGAAGGTTCCTGGATGAAGATGGACAACCGGTCGTAATGGCCAATAAGGGATACGCCGAGGTCCGACGAAAGTTCGACGGGCTGCACCAGATCATAAAGGAATCCTACTTCGACGCCAAGGGCGCGCCGACACTGTGCCTCAGGGGCTTCGCTGCCAACGAACGCGAATATGACGATACGGGCAATGCCGTCGTGCAGCGCTTCCTCGACCTCGATGATCAACCGGTGATGATATCCGACGGCTATGCAGAGATCCATCGGGAATACAACCATTTGAAGCAGATTACGTCAGAGCGCTACTTCGGCGTTGATGGAAAGCCTGTCGCGCTGTCCTCAGGCCAATATGGCGTGGAGCTCGGCTATGACGCGGTCGGGAATACGAACATGCGTCGCTACCTGGACGCCCAAGGCAAGCCGATGCTGATCGACAAAGGCTACGCCGAGTATCGCCGGACGTTCAACAGCCGCAAAAAGGTGGTCAGTGAGAGCTATTACGGTATTGATGGTGAGCCCATCGAGTGCGTAAACGGCTATGCCCGTTTTGAACTGGAATACGACCGGGCAGGGAACATCACCGTGGTGCGCTACTACGATTCCGAGGGCAATCCTGTAGAATCGGTCAAAGGCTACGCTGAAATTCGAAGGGAATACGACGACAAAGGCAAGCTGATCCGCAAGACCTGTTACGACGCCCAGGGGCAGATGATAATGCCTTCGATGGGGCAGGACAGCAATCAGAACCTTTGATTGCTGAAAAAATAAACAGTTGGAGCATGCGAATGAATAGACTGATCGTCATCGAGGGGCTTGACGGCTCCGGAAAGGCTACCCAGGCGAAGCTGCTGGCGTCCGCTCTGGCCCAGCGGGGAATCCGGGTCCGGGAGGTCAGCTTCCCGGATTATGACAGCTCCAGCAGCGCACTGGTGAAGATGTACCTCGGGGGTGAATTCGGCGACCGGCCAGGGGATGTGAACGCCTATGCCGCTTCAACCTTCTTCGCCGTGGACCGCTATGCGTCCTTCAAGAAGGACTGGCGGCGCGACTATGCCGAAGGGGTGATCATCTCGGACCGCTACACCACCAGCAACGCTGTTCACCAGTGCAGCAAGCTGGATGAGGAGTACTGGGACGCCTTTTTAGACTGGCTGTTTGACCTGGAATACGACAAGATGGGCATACCGACGCCCGACCTGGTGGTCTACCTGCGCGTCGACCCGGTGGTCTCCCAGGAGCTGATGATGACCCGGTATGAGGGCCACGGTGAAAAGAAGGATATTCATGAGAAAAACCTGGCATATCTGCGTCGCTGCCAGAGGGCTGCGGAATACTGCGCCCAAAGGCTGGGGTGGCGGATCGTGGATTGCTGCGATGGCGGGCGTATGCGCTCCATAGAATCCATTCAGGCAGACGTAATCGGGATTGCCAATGCAGTGCTATCATCTTCGGAAGAGGTTTGAGTAAGCGTGAAAAACCAATTGCGATACGGGAAGCTGAAATACATCAGCTTTGTGCTGCTGGATCTGCTGTGCCTCGCCGGGGCGAATATGCTCGCGGCGTGGATCTATATAAGCACACACAACACCAGACGGCATCGCTACAGCTACGCGGACCACTGGTCCATCGTGGTGTTCATGCTCGTGATCGATGTATTCATCACCATCGCCTTCAATACGCTGAACCGCGTGCTGATGCGGCGGGCATTGAAGGAGCTCATAGCGTCGGTCAAGCACGTGGCACTCAGCTTCGTACTGCTGGCCCTGGTGTTGTTCACCATCAAGCTGGGCGCGGATTATTCCCGCTTCACAGTGTACCTTGCCTATATCATCGACCTGATACTGCTGGTTGGCACCCACATCGCGTGGAAGGAGCTGCTTAAACGATTGCTCAGGCGCGGCAGGCAGCCGACGGCCCTGCTGATGACCACCGATAAATTCCTGGATGAAGGCATCGACATGCTGACAAAGTCGGGTGTCGATGTCCGGGCGATATTCCTGCTCAAGGCCGGCATGGGCAAGAGCCGGGACGACATCGACGAGGTGCAGACCGAGGACGAGGCCACCGCCTGCATCTGCTGGACGCCCCTGGACAGGGTCTACATCTATGGCCTTGACCACCAAATGATTTCCGAAAAGCTGAAACACGCCTGCGAGGAGATGGGTGTGGCCATCGACTTTGTGGATTTTGAATACCGTATCCTCGAACTGAAGACCGTTGCCAATGAAGACCCGAAGTACGGCGCGCTTTCGTTCCTTGAAGGCAAGCGTGACATACCCTTCCCGATCCGGCGCGTCTACTGGATCACCCAGACCGAGGCGGACCAGCACAGGGGCTTTCACGCCCACAAGCAGAATTGTCAGCTGCTGTTCTGTCCCCACGGAAAGATCGACATCATACTGGACGATGGCTCCAACGAGAAAAAGACGGTTACGCTGGATGGGCCGCGCAAGGGGCTGCTGCTGATGCCGGGCCTGTGGCGGGAGATGGTTTGGCGGGAGAGCGGTTCGGTGCTGTGCGTGCTGGCCTCGGAATACTACGATGAAAAGGAATACATTCGCAATTACGACGAGTTCATCGCCTACAGGAACCGGGAAACCCTTCCCCTGGACGATGGCATGACGGGAGCATCGACATGAAGATACCTTTCTCATCCTTCCTGCCCATGGAGCGTGATTTGGAGCAGGACCTGCGGGGAGCCTTCGACCGGGTGTTCAGGCGCTCGTGGTACATCGGCGGCGCGGAGGACGAGGCTTTTGAGCAGGCGTTCGCCGATTATTGCGGCGCGCGCCACTGTATCGGCGTGGGCAACGGACTGGACGCGCTGATGCTGGCCCTGAAGGCGTTGGACATAGGCGCGGGTGACGAGGTGATCGTGCCGTCGTCTACCTTTATCGCCACGGCGCTGGCCGTCACCTATGTGGGCGCGAAGGTCGTGTTCGTCGAACCGGATATACACACCTGCAACATTGATCCGGCGCGGATAGAAGGGGCGATCACGGAACATACGAGGGCCATCATGCCGGTGCACCTGTATGGCCAGGCCTGCGACATGGACCCGATCATGGCCATTGCCCGCAGCCACGGCCTGAAGGTGGTGGAGGACTGCGCCCAGGCCCACGGCGCAACCTACAAGGGGCGCAGGGTGGGCACCTTTGGCGACGCGGCGGGGTTCAGCTTCTATCCCGGCAAAAATCTGGGTGCGTTGGGCGACGCCGGCGCGGTGGTGACGAATGACGACGCGCTGGCGGAAAGGGTGCGGGCTTTGGGCAATTATGGCTCGGATTACAAGTACCACCATATATACAAGGGCAACAACAGTCGGCTCGACGAGCTCCAGGCGGCGTTCCTTTTGGCGAAGCTGCCGCACCTGGACAGGATGAACGCGGAACGCAGGCGCATCGTGGACCGATACATCTCAGGAATGCATAATCCCCGGGTGGAGCTGCCCTGCGTGCGGGCGGACTGCGTGCCGGTTTGGCATATTTTCGCCGTGCGCTGCGATGCCCGTGACGCGTTGGAGCAGTACCTGGAGGCTCGTGGTATCGGCACCAACAAGCACTATCCGATACCAATGCACCTCCAGGAATGCTATAGGGATCTGGGCTTCAAGCGGGGTGATTTTCCCATCGCAGAGGCGATCAGCGCGACGGAGCTGAGCCTGCCAATGTACTACGGCATGACCGAAGGGGAAATCGAATACGTCATTGACGCGATCAATGCGTTCGAGGGATGACAGCAGATGGAAACAAAGGGAAACGGCAACCTCATATCCAATGAGGAGGAGCGCGTGGCGCGGAAGCTCCGGGAGGCCAACCTGGCGCATACCAACGCGATATCGGCGCCGGTACACCCCAGGGACAGCTTCTATACGCGCGTTGGAAAGCGGGCGCTGGATATACTGATCTCGTTGCCGGTGTTTATCTTGCTGCTGCCGCTCAACTGTATCTTTGGGATATGCACCTTCTTCGATGTCGGTCGCCCGATCTTCTACCAGCAGACCCGGGTAGGGAAGGACGGCAGGCACTTTACACTGGTCAAGTTCCGCAACATGAACAACAAGACCGACGCGGACGGCAAGCTGCTGCCCCCATCCCAGCGGGTGACGAAGTTCGGCCGGATTATGCGCAAGCTGTCGCTGGACGAGCTTTTGAATTTTTGGTCGGTGTTGAAGGGGGATATGTCCATCATCGGGCCGCGTCCACAGCCGGTATTCATCTACGAGCGCATGAGCGACCGGCACAGGATGCGCACCGCCGTCCGACCCGGGCTGGAATGTCCCCGGGTCATCCACGTCCCCGGTGAGGAGTTCAGTAATTACCAGCGAACCTACGAGAACGACGTTTGGTATGTGGAAAACGTTAGCCTGTGGCTGGACATCAAGCTGGTGCTGCTGCTGGTGAAGATGGCCTTCACCTTCACCAAGCGGGGCGATCAAGCCGTGGGGAACGGCGTCAGCTACTTCGTGGGCTACAATGAGGACGGCGTGGCCATCAGCATGAATGTCTACAGGAGCACGATGGCAAAGGAGAAGACGACGGCATGAAGACGGCTCTGGTTACAGCGATTGGAACGGTGACCGCCACGGCGGTGGTCAGGCGGCTGAAGGCCCTGGGAGGCTATCACATCATCGGCGCGGATATCAACGCGCGCCATGAAATCGCCACATCCCTGGATGTGGATGAATATCATCGCTTTCCCCTCGCCGTCAGCGAAGACTACATTCCCTTCGCGCTGGACTTCTGCAAGGCCCACAGCGTAGATTATTACTACGCGGTGATCGACAGGGAAGTGGTCAACCTCGCCAGGAACCGGGAGCGGTTTGAGGCCGTCGGCACAAGGCTGTGCGTGGTCAACCGGGAATTCGCCGAAGCGTGCCACTTCAAAGACGCCTTTGGACGCTGGGTAACCCGGAACATGCCAGAAATCGCCATAAGATCCTACGAATCCCTTGATGAAGCCCGGGACGCTGTGTTTCCCCTGTTCATCAAGCCCGTGGAGGGCGTGGGCAGCAGCGGTTGCCGGCGAATCGACAGCCTCGAGGCGCTGGTGACCGCCGTCGACGCCGACGATATCGGCAGGCGCGTGCTCGTACAGGATTTCGTGGAAGGCAGGAACATCACCGTGGACTGCGTTCGAAATCGCAAGACCGGCCAGGTCCGGCAGATCCAGCGGCGAGAACTTCTGCGCAATGCCAATGGCTGCGGCATCGCCGTGGAGATCTTTCACGACCCCGAATTGGAGCGCATCTGCGGTCGTCTGATGGAGGAGCTGGATTTGAACGGGGTATGCAACATGGAATTCTTCGATACCCCGAAGGGCTACAGGATCATCGAGATCAACCCCCGCTTTTCCGCGGGCACCCTGTATACCTGCATGGCCGGTGTGGATACGGTGCTGAACGCCATGCGCATCGCGGACGGCGACCCTTGTGAATTCGGCGCGGTCGCTGTCGGGGCGCACTTCGCTGAGCGCTACGAGCCCTACCGCATGGATTAAAACGACAAGAGGTCAACGCTATGATCATGCATAACCTGAAGGGAAAGAGGCTGTTGTTGGTGGGCGGACTGAACAACACCGTCGACCTGTTCGAGTTGGCCCATCGCAACCACGTCACCGTGGGCGTCGCCGATTACAACCACGGCACGCTGGCCAAGGGCCTGGCGGACTATGCCTTCGACGTCAACGCCTACGACGAGGACGCCATGGCGAAGCTCATCGCCGATGAGCGCTTCGATGGGATCATCACGGCGTTCAACGAGCGCCTTGGGCCCATCGTGCGCAAGCTGGCGGAACGGGTGGGCCTGCCCGCGCCCTTCACGGTGGAGCAGCTCAAAATGAGCACCAACAAGAAGTTTTTTAAGCATACCTGCCAGCGCTACGGCGTGCCCGTGCCGAAGGAGTATGTGATCGGGAGCGCCGCGGACATCCGCACCCAGGCAATCGACTATCCAGTAATCATCAAGCCGGTGGACTGCGCCAGCTCCGTGGGCGTCACACCATGCTTCGACGCCGAAGCGCTTGAGCGTGGCTATGTGAAAGCGATGAAGGCGTCGAAATCAGGGGAGGTCATCGTGGAGCAGTACCTGCCCTACGACGAGATCAATCTCACCTACATCGCCCAGGACGGGGATATACAACTCGCCGCCATCCACGACCGGTACTTCAACACCGAACAGCAGAGCGCTACAAAGGCCCCGGACCTGTACATCTATCCAAGCCGCTATACCGACCTGGTTCTGGAAAAGTACAACGGCGCCATCATCGACATGCTGCGGGGCATCGGCGTTACAAACGGCTCGATGTTCATCCAGGCGGTTGTGCATGGCGAACAGCTTTACTGCTATGAGGCGGGTATGCGCCTGAACGGCTGCAAGACCTACCAGATCCTCGAGGTGGAGAACGACTACAACACCTTTGAGCACCTGATGGCATTCGCACTGACCGGCTCCATGGGCGGACACACCCAATTTAACCCGAAGTTCAGGCGATGGTACGCTACGCTGAACGTGTTGGGCATTCCCGGAAAGACCATCGCCGAGGTACGGGGCGAAAAGGCACTGAACTCCTACCCCTGGCTCATCCACATCGCCCGCAGGGACGGCGTCGGCCACACGATCCCTGCGGATTCCGCCGGGACCCTGGTGCAGGATACGACGCGAATTCACATCATGGCCGACACCAGGGCACAGCTTATCGAGCGCATCGACCGGGCCAACGAACTCTTCCAGATGCTGGACGGGGCGGGGGAGAGCGTGCTGCTCAGGCCCCACGACACCGCCGAGGTTTTGAGACGGCTGGACTATGACCTGTAATGGGAGAGGGTACTATGAATGGGGATACGGTTCTGATCACCGGCGTTGACGGCTTCCTGGGTGGAAGGATCACGCGGCGCATACTGGACAGCACGGATTTGAAGGTGCTGGGCCTGACCATGTCGATGGAATGGGCGCAGAACATGTGCACGAGGGAGGGCATCGACCCCACGGACCGGCTGGCATTTATGCTAAATGACGATTTTCTGGACGGCGACAGGGTAGAATGGCCGCTGTTCGGCGTGGTCCACCTGGCTTTCTCCCGGCGGATGCAGCCGGCGGCGGATATCGCCTCCAGCATCGTGTTTGCCGCGAAGGTGTTTCACAGGCTGGCGGACCTGGGCGCCGACCGGGTGATTTACATGTCCAGCCAGGGCGTCTACGGCAACACCGACCAGATTCGCACCGAGCAGACTCCGCCCGCGCCCGCCACCCAGTACACGATGGCGAAGTACGCCGCGGAGGTGCTGTTCCACGACATCCTGTGCCATGCCAGGCACCACACGGCATTGCGCCTGGATCCGGTGGCCCAGAGCCAGAACGTCATCAAGGGACTGTGCAGGTCGGCAGCGACGGGCAGCATCCGCCTCACAGGCGGAAAGCAGGTGTTCTCCTTCATCGACGCCGCTGACGCCGCCGAAGCGGTCATCGCCATGCTGCTGGCCCAGGGGGATTGGGCGACGGTCTACAACGTCGGCTGGAATCGGAAGCGCTACACGTTGGTCGAGCTGGCGGAACTGATTGCCGACGCGGCCGAGGCACGGGGCATGGAGCGCCCTTCGATCTTCCTGGAGGAAAACGATACCGCCCTGTGGGCCGGCATGGATTCGACCCGCTTCATGGAGAAGACCGGCTGGATGCCCGCAATTGAACTGCGGGACACCGTCTGTGCGATGCTGGGCGAAGGCGAGGGTGAGGGCAAATGAGCGCGCCCGTCAGGATATTGCAGGTCACCATTGGCGACGGCAGCTTTGGCGGCGTAGCCAGCTTTCTGTATAATTATTACGCCCACATGGATCACGACCGGGTGCACTTTGACTTCCTGTATTGCGGTCGTAACGCCATGGCCTCCAGGGCGGATACCGAGGTACTGAGAGGCTCAACCATCACCGAGCTGGGCATATTGAAGGCCAGCAACAATGGCTTCGGGGAGTACAGGCGCCTGATCGCGGCGCTAAAGGACTTCTTTGACAGGAACCGTTACGACATCGTCCACGTCAACAGCAGCAATCCCTATGTGAATGCCTGCGTGGCTCATGTTCTGAAAGGCAGGACGGTATACATCGCCCACTCCCACAACACGGAGGCGACTGTCCCGCACGGTTCGGGCTTGAAGCGGCTGGTGAAATCGGTGATCCGTGCCTGGTCCCGGGGCTATATCTGCCAGCGTGCGTCGGCGCTGTTCGCCTGCTCCGTTGAAGCCGGCGCCTATCTGTTTGGCGAGAAGAACCTGCGAAACGGCAAATTCAGGGTCATCAACAACGCCATCGACGTGACGCAATACGCCTATGACCCGGCAATCCGCCGCCGGCAGCGGGACGGGAACGGGATCGTCGTCGGCTATGTGGGCCGGCTGGCGGAGCAAAAGAATCCGCTGTTCGCCATTGAAGTGTTCAAACAGATACATGCAAGGCGTCCGAACGCCGTGCTGTGGATGGTAGGCGAGGGGGAGCTGATGGACCGCGCAAGGCGGGAAATCGAAGCGTCGGGCCTGGGCGACAGGGCGCGGCTGCCGGGGAGGATTGACGATGTCAGCGCAGCCATGCAGGGCATGGACTTATTGCTGTTTCCATCGCTGTACGAGGGTTTTGGCATCGTCGCCATAGAAGCCCAGTGCAGCGGCTTGCCGGTGCTGGCTTCGGACAGCGTGCCCGCCGCCGCCAATGTCACCGGTCTCGTGTCGTATCTTCCCCTCTCCATAGGCCCTGCCGCATGGGCAGAAGCAGCGCTTGCCATTGTGGACGGCAACGCCGATCGCTGTGACAGAACCGGGGATGTCCGCCGGGCGGGCTTTGACATCCGCGAGGAGGCGGGCAAACTGGAACGGTTCTACATCAATACGGCCAATCGCGAATGACGGCGGAAGGGGAGACGACGACGGCATGATCACCAATAAACGGGAATTGCAGGAGTATCTGGAGGCGGACAGGGCCGCGCTGCGCATCAGGAGAAAGCGCCCGCCCCTCTTCGGCCGGGAGATATGGAAGTTTGAAATTTCCCTCAGGCACTACGAGTACTGGATCAATACCGGTCGGGGCATCATCGGCAGGCTGGGAAGTGCCTACTGGAAGTTTTGGAACCATCGGTATTCGATGAAGCTGGGCTTCTATGTGCCGCCAAACGTGTGCGGCAAGGGCCTGAACATCCACCATTGGGGATGCCTGGTCATCAACCCCAATGTCCGGATCGGCGAGAATTGCAACATTCAGCAGTGTGTAAACATCGGCCAGAACTACACCGCCGACCAGGTGCCGACCATCGGCAACAATGTATACATCGGGCCCGGAGCGAAGCTGTTCGGCAAGATCAACATCGCCGACGGCTGCGCCATCGGCGCGGGCGCGGTGGTCAACAAGTCCTTCAATACGCCGAATATGGCCATTGCAGGCAATCCCGCCCGGGAGATCGGCAGGCGCAAGGAAGGGCTGCATTGACAGGCCCGGTGATGCGACAGCCATTTTGGGAATTGATGGAGTGTAATATACCGTGAGGAAACTGTCGAGATTGATCGATTATGCCCTGATCAAGCTGTTCAGCCTGCTGCCACTGAAGCGGAATTGGATCGTACTGCACAGCCTGCCCGATTTCAGCGACAATGCCTGGGCGTTTTATCAGTACCTGATCGCCCAGGGATACAATAAGACCCATCGCATCATCTGGCTGGTCAGTCAACCGGAAAAGTATGTGCAGGCGGAAAATGTGCGCTTTGTCTGCGGCGATTCCGGGCATGTGCTATTGCGAAGGGATTATTACCTGGCCCGGGCCCAGTTCGTCATACACACCCATAGAACTCCCATCGGCCGTTGGAGAAAGAACCAGGTTTTCATCAACACCACCCATTCGGCTTCCCAGCTGAAGGCCATGGGGGGTGAGCTGAAGAAAACCCAATGGCGGAACCAGCCCAACTACCGGCTCAGGTGCGGGGAAGACGGATTGAGGAAGATGATGAAGAACACGGGCATGCCGGAGAGCCATTTCCTGGTCATAGGGATGCCGAGGCTGGACCTGCTGTTTGAAAAGAAGGATTGCCTCAGCGTCCTGTATCCGGGCCATCGCTACGCCAGGGTCGTCATTGTGCTGGAAACCTTCCGGCAGAATCGCGCGTTTTCGGATTCGTCCTTCGCCAACACCTACGGCATCAACATCGTCCGCTCGGAGGCCGATCTGAAGGCGCTGGACGAGTGCCTGGCGAAAAACGACACGTTGATGATCGTCAAGCCCCATCCCATGCAGGACCTCTCCTCCATCCGGATGGACAGCCTGAACAACATCAGGTTCCTTTCGCCCCAGGAGCTGTGCGACCGGGACATACAGCTGTATCACCTGCTGGGAAACTGCGATGCGCTGCTGACGGATTATTCGTCGATCTACTATGATTATCTGCTGCTGGACCGGCCCATAGGCTTCATGATCAGCGACATGGAGGAGTATACCCGGGGCTTCGTGGTGGAGGATCCCTCGGCTGAGATGCCCGGACCCAAGATCACCGATATCACGGCGCTGACCGAGTTCCTGGATGGCGTCGCCCGGGGTGAGGACGGATACTCGGCCGAGCGAAAGGCGCTGATGGATAAGGTATTCAAATATCAGGATGGCAACAACTGCAAGCGGTTGATGGACTTCATCGAGAACTACCCACCCCAATCCGGTCAGTGAGAGGAGAAGACAGATGGTAATTGGCTATACGACAGGCGTGTATGATTTGTTTCACATCGGCCACCTGAACCTGCTGAAGAACGCGAAGGGCATGTGTGACAAGCTGATCGTGGGCGTCACCGTGGATGAGCTGGTGCAGTACAAGGGGAAAAACGCCATGATCCCCTTTGAGGACCGCATTGAGATCGTGCGGGCATGCCGGTATGTAGACGCCGCAGTGCCCCAGTACGATATGGACAAGCTGAGAGCGTGCAAGGCGTTGGGGGCGTCCTACCTTTTCGTCGGTGACGACTGGTACGGCACCGAAAAATGGATGGAATACGAGAAGGCATTCGCCAAAGAAGGCATAAAGATCATCTACTTCCCGTATACGCGGGGCATATCATCCACCCGGATCAGCGAAGCGTTGAGAACCGTGCGCAGGGATAACCTTTCCGAAGTCAAATGACGGCTGTGCGTTTTGAATTGCGATGAGGAGGATGTACCGATGATTGTGGATAAGCGCTATTGCATGAGTTCCTTCCTGATGTACAGGACGATTTGCGATCACAACCACACCTTTGCCCCTGGCATAGTGCCCAGGTTCTTTGAGGAGAACGCAGATCGAGCGCCCGTCGACAACAGCGTTCAGCTGGAGGAAGCCCTCAAGCGGGAGGTAGTCCGCGCTTGTGAAGGTGGCAAGACAGCCTTGGCCCTGAGCGGCGGCATCGATTCGGCCATACTGGCGCGGTTTATGCCCAAAGGCTCCGTTGCCTATACCTTCAAATGCGTGGTGCCGGGGATAGAGGTCACCGACGAAACCCCCGGAGCCGCGCGGTATGCCGAGGCCTGCGGACTGGATCACCGTGTGGTTGAGATCTACTGGGAGGATTTCGAGGAACTGGCGCCGAAGCTGATGAAGCATAAGGGCGCGCCCATCCACTCTATTGAGGTTCAGATCTGCAAGGCGTCCATGCGCGCCTTGGAAGAGGGTTTTGACACCATCATCTTTGGCGAGAGCTCCGACCTCAATTATGGCGGGCTGGACGGACTGCTTTCCAGGGATTGGACCATCCCGCAATTCATCGAGCGCTATTCCTATGTGCTGCCCTACAAGGCGCTGAAATCGTGCGAGATCATCACCGAGCCGCTCCAGACCTATTCCCGGGACGGCTATGTCGATACCCACGAGTTCGACAGGCACCCTTTTTATGTGGAGGCCATGGGCAGCTATCAAAACGGGACCGAGACGGCCGGCATCAAACTGTCGGTACCCTATTCAAAGACGTTCATGAACGTTCCACTGGATTATTCCCGCATCCGCAGTGGGGAGAACAAGTACCTGGTCCGCGAGGTGTTCCAGCGGCTCTATCCCGATTTCCCTGTGGCCAAAAAGGTGCCCATGCCCCGCCCGATGAACGAATGGATGAAGGACTGGAAGGGTCCGGTTCGCGATGAGTTCTGGCCCCATTGTGTAGAGGGGATGACCGGCGACCAGAAGTGGCTGGTTTGGGCCCTGGAAAAGTTCCTCGATATCATCGAATAAACCCGGGAGAGCATGAATTGCCAAAATGTTGAGTAAAGCCTGGAATAAATACAAACGCTTTCCGGTTCAGGTCAGGGCTTCCTTCTGGTTTCTGATCTGTTCCTTCCTGCAAAAGGGCATATCGGTCATCACCACGCCAATCTTTACCCGCCTGTTGTCCACGGCGGAATACGGCCAGTACAGCGTGTTCGACTCGTGGCTGAAGATCGTGACCATTTTCGTGTCGCTGCACCTGTACAGCGGCGTCTACATTCAGGGACTCGTGAAGTTCTCCGACGATCGCAAGCGCTATTCCTCATCACTGCAGGGGCTGACACTGCTGCTCTGCGTCGGTTGGACCGTGGTCTATCTGCTGTTCCACGAATACTGGAACCGGTTGTTCACGCTGACGACAGTTCAGATGCTGGCGATGCTGGTGATGATCTGGGCCACTGCCGCCTTCAACCTGTGGGCAGGCGAGCAGCGGGTGGAATACCGCTACCAGCGGCTGGTTATCGCGACCCTGGTGGTCTCCGTCGCCAAGCCGGTGGTTGGCATCATCTGCATCAGGTACGCTACGGACAAGGTGACGGCCCGCATACTGGGGCTGGCCCTGGTGGAGTTGGTGGGTTACGCAGGCTTCTTCATCGTACAGATGAAGCGGGGTAAACAGTTCTATTCCAGCAAGTACTGGAAGCACGCATTGATGCTCAACCTGCCGCTGGTGCCCCATTACCTGTCGCAGACGGTGCTCAACAGCGCGGATCGCATCATGATCAAAAGCATGGTGGGGCCGAGCGAGGCCGGCATCTACAGCCTGGCCTACTCCATCTCCCAGATCATGCTGCTGTTCAATACGGCCCTGTCCCACACGCTGAGCCCCTGGATCTATCAGAAGATCAAGGATAACCGCGCAGAGGACATCTCGAGGGTCGCCTATCTGGCCATGGGCCTGATCGCGGTGGTCAACCTCGCGCTTATCGCCGTTGCGCCGGAGGTGGTCAGGGCCTTCGCTCCGCCGTCGTACCACGAGGCGATTTGGGTGATTCCCCCGGTGGCCATGAGTGTGCTGTTTATCTTTTGCTATGACCTGTTTGCCAAGTTCGAGTTTTACCATGAAAAGACCCGACTGATCATGATCGCCAGCGTCATCGGGGCGCTGCTGAACGTGGTACTCAACTACATCTTTATAAAACGCTACGGCTACTGTGCGGCGGCCTACACGACGCTGGTGTGCTACATCGTCTATGTGATGGCCCATTACCTGTTCATGCGCAGGATATGCAACCAGTACATGAACGGCGTCGTCGTATATAAGCCATCCGTGCTGTTGACGGTCTTCACTGTTTTCCTGGCGGCCGGCTTCGCGCTGATGATGACCTACAATTACCCGGTGTTCCGATACAGCGTCATCGCGCTCATGCTGCTGGCCATGATCCTGTGGCGCAAGCGGATCGTTCGGGCCTTCCGACACATCATGTCCCTCAGAAAGGCCAGGTGAGGAGCAATGAATATTCTGGGCTGGATCAAAAAAGTAATTTACCCCGAGCTGCTGGTGCTGGTGCTGGCCTTCATACCCTCATCCTATGTGATGCTGTCTGCGGCGGGATCGCTGTTTTACGACTTGCTGCGCTATGCGGCCTGCGTATGGATACTGGCGTTCTACATGAAGCAGATCGACAAGCGGTCAGTGCCCTGGTATGTGCTGGTCGCCGCCTTTTTCCTGTTCTGGGGAGCGGTGACGCTGCTCTCAGGCCGGACCACGCTGGCCCTGTCTGCGGTCAAGAGCGCCATTTTTGCCTTTTGCCTGGTGCGAATTGTGGATTTCTACGCGGATGCCGACTATGTCAACACGATTTCCACGGTCCGGCTGGCCTTTGAGATTCTGTTTTGGATCAACTTCTGCACGGTCATACTGTTTCCGGGCGGCCTGTACCAGGTTACGAATGACGCAAATCCCACGGATGTCAGTCGGGGCTTCTTCCTGGGCCACGAGAACAACGCGATTGAGTACATCATACCGCTGATCGGCCTGGCGATGCTGGAATCCAGCCTCAGGAAGGACCGGTTGGACCTGCATGTGCTGGTACTCATACTGGCTTCCATGGTGGTGGTGATAATGACCTGGTCAGCCAACGCCATCGTTTGCGTGTCTGTGTTCCTGGTGTTCTACTTCGTCGCGGAGACGCCCTTTTCAAGGTTTTTCCGATGGAGCTATTTCCTGGGGGCCTCCATCGCTGCGACGCTGCTCCTGGCGGTGTTCCAGCTGCAGGAGAAGTTTGCCTGGTTCATCGTCAACGTACTGAAGAAGAACATGACCCTGTCCAAGCGAACGGTGATTTGGGAAAAGAGCATTCCCTGGATTGTGAAGCGGCCGATCACCGGCTATGGGCTCGAGCTTCCAGCGGAGCGATTTACGAAGATCAATGCGGTTAATTCCTGCCATAACTATTATCTCGACCTGCTCTACAACGGTGGGATCGTGCTGTTGGCGATTTACATCGCCATGCTGGTGATGTGTGTCACGCGCATCTCCCAGGTCACTGACAGGCGGGGCAGGGCGATAGCTTCGACGGTTTTTGGCGTTTACAGCATACTCTGGATCGCCACACCCCTTCACCGGGGAACCGTCGCCATCATGTTCGTGATGTGGATGCTGCTGTCAAAGCTGCCGGAGCTGAATTTCGTTACCGGACTCAGGAACGCCGGCACGCTGACGGTCAGGATAAACAATCCCAGGGACGAGCGCCGGGGTCTCGCGGCGGAAAGGGATGGATAAAATGTCCTCAGAAAAAACCAGGTCGATTCCCGGCACCCGGTCCGGTCGGCTGCTGTGTGAATACACAGTGGCCTTTGCCGTCTTCTTCGCAGTTGTGCTCTCACCGTTTTGGTTTTATGGGAAGAGCTTCCTCTGGAAGGCAGACGGGATGACACAATACTATTCAGAACTCATCTTTACCCGGGATTGGGTCAAATCGATCCTGACCAGCCTGCGCGCGGGACACCTGGAGATACCCCTCTGGTCGCCCTGGATTGGCCTGGGGCAGGGGACGCTGAGCACGGTAATTCACTACCGTCCCCTCAATTTCCTGTACTGCCTGTTTCCCTACGATGCGCTGGAGCAGTACCTGACCTTTCGCATGGTCGTGGGCATGTACCTGTCGGGTCTGTCCTTCATCGCCTATGCCAGGACACGCACGCGCAACCGCGCTTTTATACTGCTGGGCTGCATGATCTACCTGTTCAGCGGATTTATTCCCTTCTATGCCACGCGGCACTGGGTGTTCCTGGAATTGACGATGGCGATGCCCCTGATGCTGCTGGGCGTGGACCAGGTTTTCGACGGCAAATGGTCATGGCTGTTTGTGCTGACCGTGTTTGTCACGGCCATGTGCTACTTTTATACCCTGTACATGGTCACCATTCCGGCGGTGATTTACGCGATCTTCCACTATTTTGAACTGAGCCGGGAGGAGCGAAAGGGTCGGGGCGGCCTGGGACGGATATTCCTGCGGCATGTGATCCAGGGGCTGACGGGCATCGCGCTTGCCGCCGTGAACATGGTGCCCTGCATCTTTGCCATCCTTGAAAGCAGCCGGACCGCAGCGCAGAAGGGCGTAGACCTGTTTTTTTGGAAACCGGCGGAGTATCTGGATTATATACTCGGCATCGTGGATCCGGATGCCATCATAGACAATGGCTATATCGCGCTGCCGAGCGCCGCGCTGGTGGGCATACTGACCCTGATCTATACCCGGCGAAAGCGGGACAGGCTGCTCCTGGGTCAGATCATACTGTACACCCTCGCATTCATGATTCCGGCGCTGACCATGGTCTTCAGCGCTTTTGCCGGCAAGACACTGCGCTGGAGCTATGCCTTTACATTCTGGACCGCACTCTGTACCGCATGTCTGCTCCCCCGATTGCACCGGAGCGGACCGTCATGCTTCCGATTTTGTGTGGGTGGCTTCGTCGTCTATACGGTCATATACCTCTGTGTCAGCATTTGGACGGGGAATGACGTCTCCATCAGCCTTGTGACAGCGCTGCTGGGCCTGGTAATGCTGTATGTGGCGCTGGTATCGGATTGGGG
>ONJE01000057.1 GCA_900318045.1 uncultured Eubacteriales bacterium | reverse complement strand
TCCGCAACGGCGGCGCCTGTGCTGCCATCAATTAACCATAAGGAAGCGCACTATGAAATTACGCATCTCCCAGCTTCGACAAAAGCTGGACGACTATCAACTTCCCCTGCCACAGCTGGCTGCCTGCGCCTTGCGGGTGAAGCCAGGGGACATTCTGTCGGCGAAGCTGATCCGCAAATCGGTGGATGCCCGGGACAAGGGGGACGTTCACTTCACCCTGACTTTGGACGTGGAGACCACGCGGCCCGTGCGCCTGCCGAAGAACGCGGTGGAGATCAAAAACGTGGAGGCTTCCGAAGACGGCGACGGTGGGGGGACGACCTCTTTCGTCCCGCGTGCGGCGGGCTGCCTTCCCCCGAAGGGGAGGGGTTTTGCAGAAGCGACCGCAACCCTGCCGCTGGTCGTCGGCATGGGGCCGGCGGGGCTGTTCGCGGCGCTGACCCTGGCAAGGGCTGGCATGAAGCCCGTGGTGGTGGAGCGGGGAAAGCCCGTGGACCGGCGGGAGAAGGACGTGGCGGCCTTCTGGAACGGCGGTCCCTTCAACCCCGACAGCAATGTGCAGTTCGGCGAGGGCGGCGCGGGCACCTTTTCCGATGGCAAGCTGAACAGTGGCATCAAGGATCCCCGCTGCCGTAGTGTGCTGGAGGAGATGCACCGGGCGGGCGCGCCGGCGTCGATCCTGTGAAGGAGATGGTGAAAAGACTGCGGGCGGAGATCATTGCTTTGGGCGGCGATGTGCGCTTCGAGACCCGGTTGATCGGCCTTGAGATCGAGAACGGCCGGGTGACCGGGGCAGTCCTGCAGGGGCAGGAGGGCACCTCCACGCTTAAAACCGACGCCGTGATCCTGGCCGTGGGCCACAGCGCCCGGGACACCTTTGAGATGCTGGCAAAGACCGGGGCAGCCATGTCCCGCAAGCCCTTCGCTATCGGCGCGCGGATCGAGCATCGGCAGGACTGGATCAACAGGGCCCAGTACGGCCCAGCGGCGGGGCATCCGGCCCTTGGGGCGGCGGACTACAAGCTGGCTGTGCACTTGCCCGGCGGGCGTTCGGCCTACACCTTCTGCATGTGTCCCGGCGGGCAGGTGGTGGCCGCGGCCAGCGAGGCCGGGGGCGTGGTGGTCAACGGCATGAGCCTGTATGCCCGGGACGGTGAAAACGCCAACAGCGCCCTGCTGGTAAATGTGCTGCCCGAGGACTTCGGCGGCGAAGACCCGCTGGCCGGGGTGCGCTTCCAGCAAAAGTGGGAGCGGGCCGCCTTCAGGGCAGGGGGCGGGGACTACCGCGCGCCTGCCCAAAAGGTGGGGGATTTCCTGGCCTGCCGCGACAGCGACGGCCCCGGGAAGGTGACGCCCAGCTACCGCCCCGGCGTGAAATGGGGGAGCCTGGATGACTGCCTGCCGGAGTTTGTGACGTCGGCCATGCGCGAGGCACTGCCGCTGCTCGATCGCAAGCTGAAGGGCTTCGCCCATCCCGACGCTGTGCTCACCGGCGTGGAGACCCGCTCGTCCTCGCCTGTGCGCATCGAGCGGGACAAGGACTGCGTTTCCAATATCGTCGGTCTCTATCCCTGCGGCGAGGGCGCCGGCTATGCCGGAGGCATCATGTCCGCCGCCGTGGATGGGATTCGGTGCGCGGAAGCGGTTATGGGATTCTGAAGACCGTCTTTCCATCCTACAGGAGAACGAAAAATGAAGCGGTTATTATGCCTTGTGCTGATACTGGGAATGTGCATATTCAATGCCGTTGCCGAGGAGGGCATGGAAGCTGAGGAAAGCGAGGGGCTCTCCTTCGTAGAATCGGACGCGCCCTACGATGGTATCTGGCAGCCATTCGAGGACGGTTTCATGCTGTATCTGCCCCGGGAATGGGTCGCCATCGAGCTCACCGATGCTCAGCGGGAGGCGGGTCTGTTCTACCGGGCAGGCAGCGCCGACGGGTTGATGAGCCTTGCCGTGGGCTACATGCGGGCCGGGAATCTCGCGACTGTGAACGACCTGGCCCGGGATTTTGAAGCGGTCGGCTTTTCAAACGTGATCCGGTTGGACCTGAACGGCATTCCCGCCATCAGCTTTGACCGACCGGGGGAGGACTATCGCGGCGTCGGCTTCTTCCACCCGGTCTACCCGGATTATGCGCTGTACGTGTACCTTTCGCCCCTGGCGCCGGAAGACGGGAAAACGGCGCAGATCGGCACGGCGTTGCTGGCGTCCATAAGCCCCAACCGGGTTTCACAGGATATGTTAAAAAATAATTGACAACCATGCAGGAAAAACGCGAACTGTGCAGAATATTATTATCAGGGCGTTAAAGAGGGTTGATTGGCGCGGCAGCGCCGCCCAGCGCCATAAAACAGATAAAGGAGAGATGAACATGAAGTGTGTCTTTGTGGGCAAGGAAGTTGTCTCCGACAGCCTGAAGGCCAGGGCAGAAAAGAAGCTGAGTAAGCTGGATCGTTATTTTAATAAAGAGGCCGAAGCCATCATTCGCTTCCGCCAGCAGCGCGGCGGCCGGAATATTTGTGAGATTACCGTCAGCGTGGACGGCCTGATCCTGCGCGCCGAGGAGAATTCCAATGATATGTATCTGTCCATCGACCGCGCCGTGGACAAGCTGGAGAGCCAGATTCGCCGCTATCGCACCAAGATGGGCAAGCACTTGCGCGATCCCAAGCCCGAGGCTCCCGAGGAGAAGGTGGAGCCCGTGTACGAGGAGGCCAGCTACGACGTCGTGCGCGTGAAGAAGTTCAGCGTCAAGCCCATGGATGTGGACGATGCCATCACTCAGATGGAACTGCTGGGCCATAACTTCTTCCTGTTTATGAATGCCGAGACCAATTCGATGTGCGTGCTGTACCGCCGCAATGACGGCAGCTATGGCCTGCTGGTGCCTGAAACCTGATGTAAAAGGCTTTTTGTTCGTCCAAGGGCGGCGCGATTGTGCGCCGCCCTTTTGAATGCTTCTATCGTGCTTCTGAAACCGCCAGGGCGAAGCCTGCGGGGGTCAGCTGTCCGTTCAGGAATTCGAACATGGCCCCGGCGACGGCGTCGGTAAACCAGGCCTCGGAAGCGGTGGGCTGCAACCGATTCGCCTGGGCGCGGTATCGGG
The DNA here is from genome assembly GCA_900318045.1 of uncultured Eubacteriales bacterium. Classification (GTDB taxonomy): domain Bacteria; phylum Bacillota; class Clostridia; order Christensenellales; family Aristaeellaceae; genus UBA2862. Next base: position 8,975 of record ONJE01000057.1, on the reverse strand, counting down.
CAACGCTCGCTTCGGAGATCAGCCATCGGGCGTTTTCCCGATAATCGTCGAGGTAAGCCTCCAGGTCCGCGAGTTCCGCGCCCAGCTGTGCGCGCTCCCCGGCGCTCTGAGCAGCGTCCATGTCCTGACCGAGCAGGTCTGCAGACTGTTGCAGGTAGGCCAGGTCGTCGTCGTAATCCGGGTTGAGTACGGGCGCGTTCATGCTCTGGCACAGGGATGCCCGGGTCACTGCGTCGAGGCTGTTCCACAGGTATTCGACGAAGGCCGTCGCAGCCTGGACATGCGGGCTGTCGGGATTTACGCAGATCGCGGAGATATTTTGGGCGATCAGGCGCGCGCCTCCCGGCTCGAGCGAGAGCGGCCAGAATTCATAGCACTCCGGAAGGGGCATCTCCGCGATTTCGAGCGCACCGTCGAGAATCAGGGATGGGGGCACGTCGCCATTGCCTGTCGCCGGTTCAAAGCCCGATCCATACGCCGTGTCGACGCCTTCCTCCGGCAGCCCCAGGCGGTCCCAGGGGACGGCGTTGAAGGCTTCAAGTACGGGTGTCAACGCGCCGACCAGAGCGTCGGGGGTACCTTCCTTTGCGTCCAACCACAGGAAGCAGTCCTGAAGCATCCAGCTGAACAGCATTTCCCGAAGCGCCCCCGCGGGGAGTGCCCCGTCGTACAGGCAGTAATCGTCGCTGCCGATCAACGCACCCCGGTCGGCCAGCTGCTTCAGGAGATCGAAGAAGCCGACCCAATCCGTGGGCAGCGCGTCCCGGGAACATCCCGCCAGCCTCTCCAAAGCGCGGATGTTCAGCAGTTGGCAGGCGTTTGTGACGGACACCGGACACGCAAGGGGCGCGCCATCAGAGGCGAGTGCGTCTTGCAGCCGGGCGGGCATGTCGGCGATGGCATCGGACAGGATTGCGCTGCCGGACAGTTTGGCCAACAGGTCTCCTTCCCGCATCGCCCGGTAGGCGTCGCCGTTCAGGCGAATTACGCAGGCGTCGAAGCTCGCCGTGCCGCTTTGCAGGGCGGCCAGGGCATCGGCTTCATCGCCGCTCTCCGTTACGGAGACGGCGTAGGCGGGGTTGGCGACGCCGAATGCCCCGGCGGCGGTATAGACGACTGCCTCGCCTGCGGGGTTGAAGACGCGGAGCGGCGCGGCTTCTGTCCGACTGCGCAGTGTGCAGCTCAGCAGCTGTCCCGGCAATTCGGCGTGGGCGATAAAACGGTCGTGGGTCACGGCGCCCAGCCGCAACTCTGCAGGCACGGCGTCCATCGCGCCGACAACCTCAGGGGCAGCTTCACCCGAGGGGTTCAGGGCATAGACGGTGCCATTCGACGTGAAATACAGCCGCTTCTCCCCATCGCTGTAGGCGAAGTTAAAGAGTCGCCGGGCTGAATCCACAGCCACGGTGCGCATAAGCCGGGTCGCGCCGTCGTCCAGGCTGAGGGACATGAGGCTCAGCAGGGAATCGTCCTCGGCAGGTACTGCCAGCAACAGGCCATCGCCATAGGGAATGGCGGCGTGGAACGCCTCGAGGGGACGCTCCCCCAGCGGTGTCATGGTGTTTGTCCCAGGGGTGTAGACATGGAAGTGAAAGGCGTATCGGGCGTCCATGGCCGCGATGAACAGGCGCTCCCCGCAGCCGATGGCGTCTATTTCGATCCACTGGCTGTCCCCGAACAGGAATCCCAGCGCCGATGAGGCGTCCAGGACATTCCGGACAGAGACAGCGCCATCTTTGTACGTCAACTCGATCAGCGCGGCCTTTCGCCCGTCGCCATTGCCGGTAAGCCCCAGCAACAGCATCACGCTATCTTCGCTCCAGCTGGTGATGCCCTGGTAAGCCAGCACCTCCGTGGGCAAGAGCAGGGTATTGACGCCAAGCCTTGCGACGGTTTCACCGGTTTCCGGCCGTTGGCAGAGAACCTCGCCGTCGGCGATCTGCCAGACCAGCGCGCCCGTGACCGCCAAACCGGGGCATGCACCCAGCGGGGCGGCCGCTTCCAGGGGTGCGGCGGTTTCAGCCACCGAAAATGCGGGCAGACACAGCAGGACCGCGAGCAACAGGCATAGTGTTTTTCTCATAGGGGCTCCTTTCGACGGGTATGCAATAAAAAAGGGCTACCCCTCGAAAGGGAGCCCTTTTGTGCCGGGGTTTACCGCACGTACAGGTAGCACTTGTATTGATTCCTGTAGTACCAGGTATCGGAGTAGATGCTGTCGCGGTACAGGGTACGATAGATGACATTGTACAGGCCCTTGGGCGTGCTGGAGGGCACATTCCACTTCATGGTATGGTAGAGGTTACCGGTGAAGTAGACGGCGCCGGTGGCGTACTTGCGCCCATTGGAACTCCTGTAGACGTTCACATCGTACTTGGCGCGATAGTAACCGGACTGCCTGTAGTAAGAGCCGCTCTTCAGGTAGAATTTGAAGCTGGCGGTGCGGCCGCGCTTGACGTACTGGGTCGTGGCGCTGCGAAGGCGGATGGTGGGGTAGGTGACGGCGAAAGCAGGGGCGCTGATGCTGACGATGAGGATAAGCACCAGCAGGACAGCAGCAAACTTCTTCATAATCCAATTCTCCCTTCATGTGGTCGTTTATACACCGTACATAAAATATACCATTTCCGGGCGAAATTGTAAAGCCTACATTTACCGGTTTTTAATCATTTCTACAAATATACTATGAATAAAGATTTGAGATAATATTACGTATGTATTTAGCCTTGATGGCACGGCTACAGCCTGGCCAGCCCCGCGTCCACCAGTTTTTGCAGGCTCATCAGTATGCCCAGCTTTGCGTGGTACCAGGTCAGCCCGCCCTGGAAATACACGGCGTAGGGCTCGCGGATGGGCCCGTCGGCGCTCAGCTCGATGGAGCTGCCCTGCACGAAGGCCCCGGCGGCCATGATCACGTCGTTGTCGTAGCCGGGCATGGGCCAGGGTTCGGGGATGACGTAGCTGTCCACCGGCGCGGCGGCCTGTATGCCGTGACAGAAGGCGCTCATGGCCTCGGGGGAGCCCAGCTCCACGGCCTGTATGATGTCGTGGCGGTCCTCGCTGCCGCCGGGCACAACCCTGAAGCCCAGTCGTTCGTACAGGTTGGCGGCGAAAATCGCGCCCTTCAGCGCACCGGCGACCACCGTGGGGGCCATGAACAGGCCCTGGTAGAAGGCAGGCATGATGCCCAGGTTCGCGCCAACCTCCTGGCCCAGACCCGGGGCGCTGAGCCGGAAGGCGCAGCGGGACACGCACTCGGCGCTGCCGACGATGTAGCCGCCGATAGGGGCAAGCCCGCCGCCGGGGTTTTTGATGAGGCTGCCCACCGTCATGTCCGCGCCCACGTCCGAGGGCTCGATGGTCTCCACGAACTCGCCGTAGCAGTTGTCCACCATCACGTTAAGGCCGGGCTTTACCGACTTGATGAACGCTATCAGCTCGCCGATCTGACCGACCGAGAAGGTGGGGCGGGTGGCGTAGCCCTTGCTGCGCTGGATCGTCACCAACTTTGTTTTTTCATTGATGGCGGCGCGAATGCCCTCCCGGTCGAAGCTGCCGTCCGCCAGCAGGTCCACCTGGCGATAGGAGACGCCATACTCCTTCAACGAGCACTTTGACTTACGGATGCCGATGACTTCCTCCAGCGTGTCGTAGGGCCGCCCCACGGGGCTGAGCAGCTCGTCCCCGGGCAGCAGATTGGCCGACAGCGCCACCGCCAGCGCGTGGGTGCCGCAGGTGATCTGGGGACGCACCAGCGCCGCTTCAGTGTGGAACACGTCGGCGTAGACCTTCTCCAGCGTGTCCCGGCCTACGTCGTCGTAGCCGTAGCCGGTGGTGGCCGCGAAGCAGGGGGCGCTGACCCGGTTCTTCTGCATGGCGGCGATCACCTTCGCCTGGTTGTATTCCGCCACGGCGTCCACCTGTTCAAACCGCGCCCGCAGGCCCTCCAGGACCGCCTGCCCAAAAGAATAAACCGCGGAGCTGACGCCCAGCGTGCCATACATACCCTGTAATTCCATTGATAATGCCTCGTTTCACTGATAATGCCGACCTCTATGATAGCATCGGGGGTCGCGGCGTGTCAAGGAAGAGGCCATGAAACGGATGCGGGAATTGGGTTAAAAACCACCCCAACCGATTGACAATCGTTGCTTCCTCTGCTATGATATAGCTATTAAAGTATGTGGAGGAAATCAACATGACGCATATCAAGACCATTGAAACCCGCAACCTGTGCGACAGCGCCAAGAACGGCGGCTGCGGCGAGTGCCAGACCTCCTGCCAGTCTGCTTGCAAGACCAGCTGTGGCATCGCCAACCAGCAGTGCGAGCAGAAGGCCGACAAGTAATCATCATCGTCGGTTAAGCCCCACGAATGCCGCCTTTACAGGCGGCATTCGTGGCATACAGGGAGATATGGACTATGATACATCAATACAAGCTGGGAGGCTACAACATCGTACTGGACGTGTGCTCCGGCTCGGTCCATGTGGTGGACGACGTGGCCTATGACATCATTGCCCTGATGGACTGCGGCTGTGACGATCGTGAAGCCATACTGTCGCGCATGGGGGAGCGGTATCCCGCTCTGCCCGCCGGGGAGATTGCGGAATGCCTCGACCAGGTGTGCGCCCTGCGGGACGCCGGGAAGCTGTTCGCCCCGGACGTGTTCGAGCCGATGGCCGGGGAGCTGAAAAAGCGCACTTCCGGAGTGGTCAAGGCCCTGTGCCTGCACGTGGCCCACACCTGCAACCTGAACTGCGCCTATTGCTTCGCCAGCCAGGGCAAGTACCACGGGGAGCGGGCCGTGATGGACTACGAGGTCGGCAAACAGGCGCTGGACTTCCTGGTGGCGCACTCCGGTACCCGCCGCAACCTGGAGGTGGACTTCTTCGGCGGCGAGCCGCTGATGAATTTTGACGTGGTCAAGCGGCTGGTGGCCTACGCCCGATCCATCGAAGAGGATAGCGGCAAGCATTTCCGCTTTACGCTGACCACCAACGGCATGCTGGTGGACGACGACGTGATCGACTTCGCCAACCGCCAGTGTCACAACGTGGTGCTGAGTCTGGACGGCCGCAAGGCGATCCACGATGCCTGCCGGGTGGATTACGCCGGAAATGGCAGCTGGGAGAAGATCGTGCCGAAGTTCCAGCGTTTCGTCGAGAAGCGGGGCGGGAAGGGCTACTACATGAGGGGCACCTTCACCCATGCGAATCCGGACTTTCTGGAGGACATCAAGACCATGCTGGATCTGGGCTTTGACCAGCTGAGCATGGAGCCGGTCGTCTGCGCCGAGGGCGACCCCGCCGCGCTGACGGAGGCCGACCTGCCCGTGGTGCTGAAGCAGTACGAGGACCTGGCCCGCCTGATGATCGAGCGCCGCCGGGAGGGCCGCCCCTTTACCTTCTACCACTACATGATCGATCTCACCGGCGGCCCCTGCGTCTACAAGCGCATCTCCGGCTGCGGCAGCGGCACCGAGTACATGGCCGTCACCCCCTGGGGCGACCTGTATCCCTGCCACCAGTTCGTGGGGGAAGAACAGTTCAGGCTGGGCGACATATGGCAGGGGGTCACGAATGCTGCCGTCCAGGCCGAGTTTGCCGCATGCAACGTCTACGCCCGCCCGGAGTGCCGGGAATGCTGGGCGCGGCTGTACTGTTCCGGCGGCTGTGCCGCCAACGCCTGGCACGCCACCGGCAGCGTCACCGGCGTGTACAAGTACGGCTGCGAGCTGTTCAAAAAACGCATGGAATGCGCCATCATGGTGGAAATCGACCGGCAATTCGGTGACAGCGATGAATAGTCGGGAAGACATGCCTTCCGTCAGCGCTTCGCGCTGCCACCTCCCTCGGGGAGGGAGGCAAACGCACGCAGATCCCCTCTCCGGGGGGGCTGTCGGCCGCAGGCTGACTGGGGGAATAACCACCCCCATCTGTGATTTCGTTCGCGCCTACGCGGCGAAGCATCCCGTGCGGCTGCACATGCCCGGGCACAAGGGTGTCGGACCACTTGGGGTGGAGGCGCTGGATATCACCGAGATCGACGGCGCTGACGAGCTGTACGCCCCGGAGGGCATCATTGCCGAGAGCGAGGCCAATGCCTCGGCGCTGTTCGGCGTGCCGACCTACTACGCCGCCGGGGGCAGCAGCATGGCCATAAGGGCCATGCTGTTGCTGGCATTGGCGCACACTGGCGGGATTGATGGCACGACGGTGCTGGCGGGGCGAAATGCCCACCAGGCCTTTATCAGCGCAGCGGCACTGTTGGGCTTCGGGGTGGAATGGCTGTGGCCGAAGACCGGCGCGGCCTATCACAGCTGTGATGTCACCGCCAGCGACGTGGAAGCTGCCCTCGAAAAGCTGGGCGGGCGCTGCCGGGCGGTGTACCTGACCAGCCCGGACTACCTGGGCCACATACAGGATATCGTCGCAATCGCCGATGCCTGCCACCGATACGGCGCGCTGCTGCTGGTGGACGGGGCTCACGGAGCCTACCTGCGCTTCCTGCGCCCCTCCCGTCACCCGATGGACCTGGGCGCGGACCTGTGCTGCGCCTCCGCTCACAAGACCTTGCCCGCCCTCACCGGCGCGGCCTACCTGCATGTGAGTTCCGGGCTGGATATAGACGCGCGCCGGGTCAAGTCGGCGCTGGCCCTGTTCGGCTCCTCCAGCCCCTCCTGGCTGATCCTGCAATCGCTGGATGCCTGCAACCCATACCTCGAGACCCTGTCCGACAGGCTGGCGGTGTTCCTGCCGGAGCTGGCGGCGTTGAAGGAAAGGCTGACCCGCCATGGCTATGCCCTGACCGGGGATGAGCCGATGAAGCTGACGATCAAAGCGCGGGAATACGGCGCCACCGGTGATGCGTTGGCGGCGGCGCTGATGGCGAAGAACATCTATCCCGAGTTCCACGACCCGGACTTCCTGACGCTGATGCCGACCCCCGCGAACGTCGGGGACGATTTGCGCAAGCTGGAGGAAGCCCTGCTGGCAATTCCCCGACGGGAGCCCCTGCCGCAGACCGCGCTGCCCTTCCATGCCCCGGCGCGTGCCCTGTCCATCCGGGAGGCCGCGTTTACATCCCGGGAGACCTTGCCAATCGAGCGGTGCGAGGGCCGCGTGCTGGCCGAATCGGCCCTCAGCTGTCCCCCCTGCGTGCCCATCGCCGTGTGCGGCGAGGTCATAGACGCCGATATCATAGAGCGGCTGCGCTTTTACGACATCAGGGCGTGCGCGGTGGTGCGGTAATCCTTCATCGTATATAATACAACAATCCTGTCGATAGCATAAATATCGGCAGGATTGTTTGTCTGTTTGGAGGCTGTCATTTCAATGTCACAGCTTCGATATAACGGTTGATGATTTCAATGAGCAGGCGGAATTGTTCGTCGGAGACGTCCTTGCACTTATGCCGGGGAAGATAATCGTTCGGATAGATTACCGTTGATGGAGGTTTATCTCCGTCAGCGGTAATGTCTTTACGAAAAACAAGTTGATCTGCTATAATAAACATGACATACAGTTGTCGTGTTTGCTTTGGTATACCTATGATGGAGTGTGCGAGGAATGAAGACTGACAGGCTGATTGGTATATTGTCCGTGTTGCTGCAAGAAGAAAAGACAACCGCGCCTGCGCTGGCAGAGCGATTTGAAGTATCGAGAAGGACGATCAATCGCGACATAGAGACTCTTTGCAAAGCAGGCATTCCCATACAGACTACCCAGGGAACCGGCGGCGGTATCAGCATCATGGATGGATACCGGATGGACAGGACAATCCTGATTTCTAAGGATATGCAGATGATCCTTACAGGGCTGCGAAGTCTGGACAGCGTAAGTGGCAGCGGATATTATAGCCAGCTCATGGAAAAGATTCAGGCTGGCTCATCTGATTTCATCAACGGGAAAGATTCCATGTTGATTGATCTGTCATCATGGTATCGCGAATCGCTTGCTCCGAAAATCGAGATCATACTGGACGCAATCGGCGACAGGCGTTTGCTCACATTCCGTTATTATGCTCCATCGGGGGAAAGTGAGCGGTTGGTTGAACCTTATTACCTGGTGTTTCGGTGGTCAAGCTGGTATTTGTGGTGCTGGTGCTGCTACAGGAAGGACTTCAGACTGTTCAAATTGAATCGAATGGATAACGTTCAAAAGACAGAAACGGCTTTTGAATGCAGGAATATGATTATGCCAGATCTCTCAAATGAGAGAATCTTTCCCGGAGGGATTAGCGTCAAGGCATTGTTCAGCCCGGATATGAAGTGGCGTTTGGTGGAAGAGTTTGGATCGGAATGCTTTATAGAAAATGATGACGGCAGACTGCTTTTTTCGGCGGATTATACAGATATGGAAAACCTGATTTCCTGGCTTTTGACCTTCGGAGATAAGGCTGAGGTACTTGAACCGAAAGAAGCAAGGGAAAAAATGATTTACTTGGTGCAGAACATGACAACAATATACAAGGAGGACACGACATCATGAAGTTAGACGGATTTGGCTTGCTGGTTAAGGACATGGCGAAAATGATTCGTTTCTACAGGGACGTGCTGGGCTTTGAGATCAAGGATTCGGAAGACACAACAAATGTGTATCTCGTAAAGGATGGAACGCTGTTTCTTCTGTATGGCAGAAAGGATTTTGAAAAGATGACGAGTCGTCGGTATAAGTATATCGAGGGGCTGAATGGTCATTTTGAGATTGCTCTTTATGTCGATACATTTGATGAGGTAGACTTATCTTTCAAAAACGCGATAGCGAATGGCGCCACGCCGGTACTGGAGCCTGAACTTGAACCGTGGGGACAAAGAACCTGCTATATCGCCGACCCGGAAGGGAATCTGATTGAAATAGGCTCATGGAATAAGCCTTACGAAGATAAGGATCAATAGAATGATTTTGGATGAGGAAATACAAATGGCTTTCGATTACAAAAAGGAATACAGAGAGTTTTATATGCCAAAGGCAA
>ONJE01000031.1 GCA_900318045.1 uncultured Eubacteriales bacterium | reverse complement strand
ACCTGCCCCACGGCGTTCAGCTCGGCGATGTTGCCCGCACCGTTCCAGCCGTCGGCGCACACGCTCAGCAGCACGTTTTCGTCGTCTTTGTTCACCAGCTCTACGCCGTTCAGCGTGATCACCGCGTGGGTGTTGGTGACATGAAACATGTGGCCGTTCAGACTGGTCAGGCTGCCGCCGGTCATCGTGAAGGCCGAAGTACCGCTGTCGGCATCGCCGGACATGGACTGGTAGATCATGATGGTGTCCAGGAAGGTAGCGTTACCGTTCATCTGGGTGTTGTTCGCTGTCATGTCGCAGTTTTCCAGGGTGATGGAATTCATACCCTCGATGCATACGCCCTCGGACAGGTTGGAGGTCAACGTCGCATTGGATACGGTGATGTCCGCGGTGGAGTAAATCGCCGGAGAGCCCAGGCCGTTGCTGGTGTAGCTGCCACCGTCCACGACCACGGTCCCGCCGCCGCGGTCGGTGCGGATAGCCGCCGAGGAGCGTCCGGAGGTCTCCACGGTCAGGTTGCTGGCGTAGGTCACGCCACCGCCAGTGGTCATGATGCCGCCTGAGCCGTCGCCGGTGGTCACGATGGAAGAATCGGAGATGACCACCGTGGTACCGTCCCCAGCCGCGCCGTTCCGGCCACCGTTGCCACCATAGCTGAACACGCCATTGGCGCCGTCGGCATCCGAAGTGATGTTCGCGCCAGTGATGGTCACTGTGCTGCCGCCCATGGCGAGCAGCGCCGCGTTCAGCCCATAGAAATTGCAGTTGTCGCCGCCTTTGGAATCGCCCGTCTTGGAGACAGTGATGTCGGTGAGGGTAACATCGTCATCGGTGTTCACGATCAGCGCGCTCTCGTCCTCGGTTTCGGAGGCGTAGGCTTCGCCAGAAACCTCAGCGGCTTCGGTGATCTCGGTTGCGCCGACGTATTCAAAGTCCGCGGAGCCGCCGCCCGGAGGGGTGCTGCCGCCAAAGCCGCCCTCGCCGGGGCCGCCCATGCCCTCGGGCGGTTGACCAGGCATACCCTCGGGCGGATTTCCCATGCCCTCGGGCGGTTCGCCCGGGAAATCTCCCTCGGGAGGCTGGCCGGGTGTGGTCCCACCATCGGACACTTCAGCGGCATTCGCCGCGTCGCCGGTTTCCGCCAGTACGTTCAAAGGCCAGGTCGCCAGCAATGCCAGCGCCATAATCACTGTGATAATTTTCTTCATTTTCATGCACCTCTTTCCCTTTCGTTGGCATGATTATACGGCGGAAAGCTTAAAACAAGCTTGAGGATTTCAATGATGAATCGCTCCCTTTGGTCGCTGGGGAAGGCTTTTGGTCGCGCCAGCCGCTATTTCTAATCCCTAATCCCTATTCCCTAATCCCTGAGCCTCAGCTCGATATATCAGAATTTGTATGCGACAGTTACAAATTATAATCAGTATAAAATTTCCTTATGAAAAAAACTCTGACAATTCTATACGCGAATTGTCAGAGCCTTATTTGGGATTATCCCCGCGCCGTCCCGATGGTACCGCCCTCGATCAGTTCTACCGGGAAGATGTTCGCCTTTCGGGAGGCGGTGTCCGGCGATTCGATCAGGTCGATCAATCGCCGGGCGGCCATGCGGCCGATGTCCTCGCAGCTCTGGCGGATGGTGGTCAGCCGGGGCGTCATGGCCTGGGTGAGGGGTATGCCGTCGTAGCCGCCGAAGGAGATATCCTCCGGAATGCGCATGCTCATCTCCCGGGCCGCCTCCTGGGCGCCCAGGTAAGCCACGTCGTCGGGCAGCAGTATACAGGTGGGGCGCTCAGGAAGCCGCAGCAGTTCCAGCACGATATCCCGGGTCAGGGCGATGTCATCGTACAGGCCCTGGCGCAGGTACTCCGGCGGCACGGGCAGACCGTGGTAGTCCATCGTATTGTGGAACTGGCTGATGCGGGTCCGTGTGACAATGGAATTGTCGTGGCCGTGGACGAAGGCGATGCGCCGATGACCCTTTTTAATGGCGTACTCCACCAGCTTCTGAACGCCGGTCTCGTTGTCGGAGAGCACCGCGGGCGTCTTCCTGTAGATATGGTCGATGGTAACGCAGGGAACGCCGCTCTGCGCCAGCGCCTTGCACTGGGGCGTTCGGAAATCCACACAGACCATGCAGACGCCGTCGACGTTGCTCCGGCGGCAATGCTCCACATAGTCCTCGCCCTCGCCCGGGTGGATGAACGTGATGTCATACCCCCGGGACGCGGCTTCGTCCTTGATTGCGTTCAGTATCAGCACGAAGAAGGGATGCGTGAGTCCCCTCCCGCTCTCTTCCGCGTAGAGTATGCCCAGGTTGGGCGTATGCTCGGTCATGGCTGCCACCTCCGGTGCAGAATCTTGAGATGTCGGTCGCTATGTGTTCTGTCGCGAGGTGTGTATCAGCCTGTCCAGGGTCTCGTACAGCCGCTCCGGTTCCACGGGCTTGGACAGGTGCGCCGTCATACCCGCCTGGAGGGAGCGCTGCACATCCTCATCAAAGGCGTTGGCCGTCATGGCGATGATGGGCACGGTCCTGGCGTCGGACCGGTCCAGCTCCCGTATGGCGCGGGTGGCCTCCAGGCCATCCATCACGGGCATTCGCACGTCCATCAGTACCGCGTCAAACCAGTTCAGCGGGCTGGCATTGAACATCTCCACCGCCAGCTGGCCGTTCTCGGCGTGCTCGGATTCAATGCCCTCCATCTCCAGCAGATCCATCAGGATATCCGCGTTGATCTCCATATCCTCGGCGATCAGCACGCGACAGCACGCCAAATCGTACTCCGCCTCTGTGTCAGCTTCCTGGATCACCGGCCCCTGTGCATCCGCCCCGCTGGAACCGCGACGTTCGAGGACGGCGGTCATCTCACGCATCAGGCTGTCGGTAAACAGGGGCTTGGACATGATGCCGTCCACGCCCGCAGACTTGGCCTCGCCCTGCATGTCGTCCCAACTGTAACCGGTCAGCACGATGATGGCCGTCTCGCCGCCATCAATGGCGCGGATGGCGCGGGCCAGTTCAATGCCGTTCATGTCGGGCATCTTGTAGTCCGTCAGCACAAAGCCGTAGGGGTTGCCCTGGTTTCGAAGCGTCTGCATCCTTTCCAGGGCCTCCCTGGCGCTGGTGGCGGAATCCGCCTGGACGCCGATGGCGTTGGCCACCAGGCGGGCGTGCTCGCAGGCCACCTCGTCGTCGTCCACCACCAGTATCCTGATCCCTGCGGGCAGCGCGTGGCCCTGCTCGGAATTGACGCTGCGACTGGAGGCCTTCAGCGTGACGGTAACGATGAAGGTGGTGCCCACGCCCTTTTCGCTTTCCACGGCAATTTCGCCGTTCATCATGTCGACGATGTTCTTGGTGATCGCCATGCCCAGGCCGGTGCTGCCGTACTTGTTGACCGCGCCGGAATTCTCCTGGGAGAAGGCCTCGAAGATCTTCGGAATGTACTCCTTGCTCATGCCGATACCGGTGTCCTTCATGGTGAATCGAAGGGTACGGTAGCCTTCGAATTCGGCCACCTGCTCCACGGTGAAGGTGACGGAACCGGGCACGGGCGTGAACTTGACGGCGTTGCCCAGTATGTTGATGAGCACCTGCTTCAGCTTCATGTCGTCGCCGATGTAGTAGTCATTCACCTGGCCGATGATCTGGCAGTCGAAGTCGAGGCCCTTTTCCCTGCACTGGCCGTTGACCATGACATTGATCTGGTCGATGAAATCCCGGAAGCTGAATTCCTCGCTCTTGAGCACCATGCGACCGGATTCGATGCGGCTCATGTCCAGTATGTCGTTGATCAGCCCCAGCAGGTGGCGCGCGCTGGCCCCGATCTTCTCCAGCTGCTCCCGGGTGTGGGGGGTCAGGTCCGGGTCCTTCAGGGCGATGTTGTCCAGGCCGATGATGGCGTTCATCGGCGTGCGGATCTCGTGGCTCATGTTGGACAGGAAGCTGGTCTTGGCGCGGCTTCTCTCCTCAGCCAGTACCTTTTCCACCTCGATCTGCTTCTCCCGCTTTTGCATCAGGTAAAAGATGTAGAACAGTATGCCCAGCGCAATCACGATCAGGGCGGTCTGGACCATGCTGTTGCGGATCAGCGCTCCGCCGACGCTGTCAAGCACCTCTCTGAGGTAGCTTTGCACCGGCCGCGTGGAGGACGATACGATGTCCACACCCAACTCCTCCAGCTTTTCGGTGTAGAAGGTCTGTATCGGCGTCACGGCGTTCTCGGTAGCAATCTCGGTGGCCTGGCGCATCCAGATGGTAGAGGTGAATATGATCAGCGCCAACAGCACCACCCACACCACCGGCGAACGGCCCAGGTGGCGGGCGGTATCCCGCCGGAACAGGTACAGGAAAAACACGAAGCCCAGTATGCCCCAGGCGGCCAGGATCAGGTAGGATTCGGTAGACAGGGTCTTGACCGCCATCAGGTTGGGAATCAGGAAGTAGAGCATGAACATCAGCGAGATGACCATGCCTACGATTCCCGCCACTCGCGCGCGCCGGTTGTCGTCGATCCTGGCGGACTTGGCCGCGGCGGCGGAGGTGTAGGCGTAGGCGATGGTTGCGCCCACAGTGGTCACATCCACGATCCAGCTGATGGCCGTCCTGCCCAGCAGGGGCAGCACCGCGGAAACGCACATCACGAACACGATTGCCTTCGAGGGCACGCCTTGCCCGTTCAGCTCGCCCATCCAACCCGGCATCATATCATCCTTGGCCATCGCGTACAGCAGCCGGCTGGAGGCGATGTAGTTGCCCACCAGGCCGGTGATGATGGCCCCCAGCGTGGTCACCCCCAGCACCGCAGGCCCCAGCGCACCCATGAGCACCTCCGCCGCATGGAACGTGGGAAGGCCCTGTACGCCCGAATAATTGCCCAGGTTCGAGATGTAATCCACCCATCCGGAGCAGCCCTCCGGCAATGCGCACACGGCCAGTATGGAGAGCCCCCCATAGGCCACGGTCGCCGTGATGACGGCAATCGCCATGATCCTGAAGCTCTTTTTGACGTGGAAGTTGAATTCCTCCGCAGAGTGGGAGATGGATTCAAAGCCAACATAGGCCCAGGGCGCCAGAGCGATGATCGTCAGCACGCCCGTGACGGACGAGCTGCCCGGGGCGAAGGGCGGCGCAATGCTGCCCAGGGTGCTTTTCGGGCTGACGATGGCAGAGACGATGCCCGCCACAATGCCGCCGGCCAGCAGCAGCGCCATGATGATCTGCACCACGCTGGCGATCCTCCCCCGCAGGCAGAACATCGCCGCGATGGCCAGCGACGCCACGGCCAGCAACACCTCGCCCATCCATATGTCGTAGCCGGCGATTTGGTAGTGGAAGCCGAACTGGAACAGGTCGCCGAAGAGATGCCGCATGATCAGGGGCAGCGCCGTTGCGTTGGCCCATATGATGGCGACGTAGGTCAGCAGCATGAACCAGCCGTTCAAAAAGGCGTGGTCATAGCCGAAATTGTGTTTTGCGTAGGCATAGGTGCCGCCGGCATCAGGGTCCTGCTGCATCAGGTAATGGTAATTCAGGCCGATAATCAGCATGATCAGCCCGCCGATGCCGATCCCAAGCACCGTCCCCAGTGGACCGGCCACCGGCAGGAAGGTGGTCCCAGGCATGACAAAGGCACCCCAGCCCACGCTGCAACCGAATGCCAGCGCCCAGGCCCCCAGGGGTGACAGATAGCGCAAAAGTCCCTTCCCTCGCGCCTTATTCAGTGTATTCAACCCGATCACTCGCCTTTTTTATGCTGCGGTGCCGTCAAGCCGCAGTGTGGTGCGTAACGAATGCCTCTTATTGGGGTCAGTTGCCTGCCTCGTATTCCGCGATGCCCTCCACGGTATCCCGGTAGCGTTGCAGGATGCCGGCCACCTTTTCCCGCACCGCTTCGTCGGAAAGCGTGCGGGGATTGCCGGCCCGGAACTCCTCGGTAATCTCGTCGGCGGCGCTCGCCAGCGCGTCCAGCCCCAAATTGGCGCAGACGCCCTTCATCGCGTGGGCGCTTTCAAACAGCTTTACGGCGTCCATCGTCTCACCGGCCTGGGCCAGCGCATCGCCGACGTTGCTGTCCTTCAGCTTGCGCACGTATTTGTCGATCAGCTTATCCTTCTTCATGATCCTGACGGCGTGTTCATAGTTGCCACCGATCCTGTCATACAGCTGCTGAATCGTCATGTCTCGTTCTCCCTTTCAATCTTTTTTTCCTTTTCGATCAGTTCTTCAAATGCCTCCGGCGGCAGTGGACGGGAAAAGTAGTAGCCCTGCACAAGGTCGCACCCCGCGCCCTTGAGCATATCCAGCTGCTGCCCGGTTTCCACGCCCTCGGCCACGACCGGCACCTTCAGGTATTTTGCGATATCCAGCACCAGCTGGACCAGGCGGAAATCCTTCTCGCTCTGGACGATGTTGCGCACGAACTGCATGTCCATCTTCAGCACGTCTATCGGCATGTAGGACAGCATGTTCAGCGATGAATACCCGGAGCCGAAGTCGTCCATCTCAATTACAAAGCCCCTGGAGCGCAGCCGGCTGATGCGCTCGATCATCTGTTCGGCGTTGTCGGTGTAGGCCGATTCGGTGACCTCCAGCTTCAGGGCGCTGTGGTGCAGCCCGTAGCGCCTGACCATCTCCTCCAGACGGTTCTCCAGCGTCGGGTCGAACACGTCCACCCGGGACAGGTTCACCGACACAGGCAGCTCAAACCCGTACTTCTGACGCCACTGCGCCACTTGCCGGGCGGCCTCGTTCCAAACGTAGTTGTCCAGGGTGCTGATCTGCCCATTGTTCTCGAACAGCGGTATGAAGCTGCCCGGCGACACCATACCCAGCTCCGGGTGTTTCCAGCGGATCAGCGCCTCGGCGCTGGACAGCCTGGGTGGATCGCACTGGATGTTGTACTTGGGCTGGTAATAAACCGTCAGCTCCTTCTCCTCCACTGCCCGGCGCAGGTCGTTCATCAGGCGCTGATTCATCAGCTCCCGCTGGTGCATCTCCTCGTCGTAGATCATCAGGCGGGTCTTGTAGTTGCCCCGGATCATGCCGCATGCAGCCCGGGCACGGTCGAACAGCAGCATCGGCTCCATGCCCTCGCGCCAGGGTGCGACGCCCATGCGCAGGCGAATGTTGGCGTTGTTGGACAGAGCGTTGACCCTGTCCTGAATCCGCTCCAACAGCGCCCGGCAATCGCCCTGTTGGTGACAGTAGATGTCGAAACAGTCGGCTTCGAAACGGCTGGCGATGCCCTCGGTTTCGGCCAGGAAGGCCCGAATTTCATCGCCGATAGCCGCCAGTACCCGGTCGCCGAACTCGCGACCGTTCAGCGCGTTGACGGAATGAAACTGTTCGATGTTGATGACCACGGCGTCCATGTGCCACTCGGGGTGGTACTGGTGGATGCGATTGGCGTACTCGAAAAAGAAATTGCCGTTGTACAGCTTGGTCAGCGGGTCAAACTCCGCCGCCTGGATCAGCTGGCGACCCTCGCTCAGCTCGATGATGCGACCCACGCGGGCCAGTATGACCTCGTGCATGTCGAAGGGCTTGGTGATGAAGTCTGCCGCGCCCATTTCCAGCGCCCGGAGCTCGGCGTTCCGTTCCGTGGTGAGCACGATGATGGGAATGGACTTCAAAAGCGCGTCTTTGCGCACGCAGTCCAGTACCTTGAAGCCATCCATCTCGGGCATGATCAGGTCCAACAGCACCACGGACAGCTTGTCCCGGTTTTCCTCGATCATTTGCAGTGCTTCCCTGCCGTTGGTCGCGTACAATATTTCATAGTCATCCTCCAGGATCATGCCCAGCACATCCCGGTTGATTTCCTGGTCGTCTACAATCAAAACCAGTTGTGGTTTATTTAATTGTTTGGATTTGATCATAAACCGTTCCTCCAGTCATCATATAACCATTTTTCAGGCCACAAGCTCCCTGAGGGTATCGTAAAGCAGATCGGTGTCCACAGGTTTGGGCAGGTGAGCGTTCATGCCCGCCTCCATCGACTGGCGCACGTCCTCCTCGAAGGCGTTGGCGGTCAGCGCGATGATGGGCACGCGGCTGGCATCGGGCCGGGGCAGGGCCCGTATGGTGCGGGCGGCCTCCAGGCCGTCCATCACCGGCATGCGCAGGTCCATCAGGATCGCGTCAAAATAGCCCTCCGGGGTCTGGGCAAACCGATCGACGGCCACGCGGCCATTCTCCGCCCGCTCGCTGGTAATCTCCTCGAGCTCCAGCAGGTCGGCCAGCAGGTCGGCGTTCATGTCCACATCCTCAACGATCAGTAGGTGTCGTCCCGCCAGCGAAGCCCTTTCAGTTTGTTCCGCTGTCTGCTCCGTCGTCCCTTCGACAGCGCCCAGCCGAACGGTAACGGTGAAGGTGCTGCCGACGCCCTTACGGCTTTCAACGGCGATTTCGCCGTCCATCATGTCCACCAGCTTTTTGGTGATCGCCAGGCCCAGGCCGCTGCCGCCGTAGCGGTTGGTGGCGGTAGCGTCCTCCTGGGAGAAGTAATCGAACATCCGGGGTATAAAGGCCTCGTCGATACCCACGCCGTTGTCGCTGATGGTAAAGCGCAGTACGCAGTGTTCCCCCTCCCGGGGCAGCTGCTCGGTGACAAAGCGGACCAAGCCTCCCTCTGGCGTGAACTTGGCCGCATTCTCAAGTATTCGCAGCAACACCTGGCGCAGGCGCAGCGAATCGCCGACGCACAGGTCGTCCAAATCGCCCACAACCTCGTGGAGGTATTCCACGCCCTTCTCGGAGCAGTAGGTCTGGGCCAGCACATTCACCAGGTTCAGCATGTCGGCAGGGGCGAAGGGCTCCGCTTTCAGCACCATGTTGCCCGACGCAATGTGGTTCATGTCCAGCACGTCGTTGATCATGTCCAGCAGGTGATGGGCGCTGATGTCGATCTGTTCCAGCCGCTCCCGGGTCCGGGGCTTCAGGCTGTCATCCTGCATGGCCAGGGCGTCCAGGCCAATGACCGCGTTCAACGGGGTGCGCATCTCGTGGCTCATGGTGGCCAGGAAGCGGCTCTTGGCGCGGCTGCTCTCCTCAGCCGCCAGCAGCTGGGCCTCCAGGCGCTCGCTGGCGACGATCCGCTGAGTGATGCCGCTGAGCAGCTTGTACATGGCGAACACGAACAGGCTGCCGCCGAACAGTATACCGGCCACGATCAGGTCCGGCTTGCCGAACAGACCCACAGCCAGGTAGCCCAGCAGGAAGCAAACCAGCAGTATGATCGGGATGTGAAGTATATAGTTGTTGGCATTCCAGGAATCCAGTTTTTTCACATAGCGGGCGAATCGCACGAAGCCGCATATGTTGTACACCATGATCAGGCTGCCCAGATACACCATGCCGAGCGTCAGCCATTGCAACATGCGATTTCCCCCTTTCTTCTTCAATGCCGCGTGGGTGAGATCATGATAAACCAGCGCCGATACTTTGTGTTATTTTATCACATAACGTCTGATTGCGCAATAATGGCTTTTTAAGGAAATACCGCACAATATGGTAACACGCTTGCAGTGCCTTTTCCGCCAGGCACACCGCCGTATTGTGCGATATTTCCTTATTATCCGACCCGGCAGCCGTGCCCGCCCGCGCCCTTTACCGCATAGAGGGCGGTGTCGGCGCGCTTGAAGATGGCCTCGGTGTCCTGAGAATCGTCGCCGAAGGCTACGCCGCAGCTCAGGCTGATGGGCGGCAAGCCGTCTTCACCCCGGCCCAGGATCTCGTTGATGCAGGCGGCCTTCGACATGACCAACTCCGCGTGGGAGGGATCGGTGTGCACCATGATGACGGCAAACTCGTCGCCGCCGATGCGGCAGACGTGGTCCTGGTTGCGAAAGCTGTTGCGTATCGTGGCGGCCACCTTGATCAGCGCCTTGTCCCCCAGCTCATGACCGTTGCCGTCGTTGATCTGCTTGAACTTGTCCACATCGAAAAGCAGCAGCGCCGAGGTCGTCCAATCGGTATTCTTCAGAAAGAACACATAGCCGCTGCGGTTGTGGATGCCCGTCAACTGGTCGTGGGTGGCGTCGTAGGTCAGGCGCTCGGTCTTTTCCTGGTTGGCCTCATACATCAGGTTGTAGGTCTTGGCCAGAAACTGAAACTCATTGGACCCCTTGATGGGAATAGGCTGGTCCGCGCGAATGTACACCACGGCACGCAGCAGCGGGCTGACCACCAGCAGCGTGGTCAACATCATGGTAAGCAGTGTGACAATAATCGCAATGAGGATCAGGGTGCGCTCCTTGAAAAGCATGTCGTCCAGCGCTTTTGTGGCCGCACTCTGGTTGGCGTCCACCTCGTTGGCCAGTGTTTCCAGGCACTTATTCACATGGGCGCTGATGGACTCCTTTTTCTGGTGGTATACATCGTCAAATACCATCTTTCGGGCTTGTATATCCTGCTTGGCCCGGGGCAGCAGGGCGTCCTTCTCCGAAAGCTCCACTTTCTGAATCGTCTCGGGGAAATCCGCCACGTCGTAGCCGTGGGCCGCAACGGCCAGCCGCATAGCGTAGTATTCCCTGTCCATCAGCGCCACAGATTCATTCATGGCCGCTTCGAGGGCATCATAGGCGGTGTGATCGTCGACGATGTTGCGTATGCTGTCCAGCGCCCGGTCGCGGCGCCGCGTAACCTCGGCCTCCTCGAAGTAGTTGTCCAGGTATTTCCGCTTGCCGGTCTCAACAAAGCAGCGCACCTGCTCCGTAAGATAATCCGACCCCATTTGCAGCTTGCCGGCGTCGCGCTCCCATTGAATGTATTCTCCGGTGAATTCCCGCATCTGGGAATAGCCCAGCTTGGTCCTGTAGGTGGTAATCAGCAACAGTACGGAAATCACCAGCATCAGCAGAGCCATCAGCAGTTGGATATGTCGAATGGAGACGCTTTTGTTCTTGTGAAGCATGCCCGATAACCTCTTTTGTCTTCTGTTCCCCTTACCCATATTGTGAAAGCAATTTTTCAGTCCTGTACGCCCTCCGACCCGCTGTGCGGACCACCTCCCCCTGGGAGGGAGGCTTTTGGCGAAGAAATTCGTCCTATAGGCTCTCTATCATAGGGAGATGGATGGCCGTCAACCCAATTGAGGGAGTCCTTAAGGAGAGGACTGAACAGTTACTTTCGAAAACTATCACCGTTGAAATACCGCACAATGAAGGTGGAGGATTGGCAACTGAATTTTTCGTCAGCTGTTCCTGCATATTTCGCTGACTTAACAGTGGCAACTCATCGAATTTGCAGGATGCAGCCGGCAGAAAAGGCATCATCAGGCATGTCGCCGTATTGCGCAGTATTCCCCTATTGTTATTATACTATATAAAAGCAATTGTGTCCATAAAATAAAGCATTATTCACAAAGTCAATAAATAAAAAAAATGGCATCCATATTCCGGATGCTGTTAAAATTTATGTTAACGAATAAACAATCGTGGCGAATTCATCGCACCTGTGATATAATTCAATTGGATCAATGATAGGAGCGATGTCCGAATGACCCTCAACGGCTATTACTTCACAGCCACCGGCATCACGGAATATGCCCTCTTCCACGGCGACAGGGACATCTTGAGCGTATCCCATGACTGCCTTCCGGATGCGCCGGTACGGATTCGCGCCGCCTCCGGGGCGGTTTTCACCTTCGCCAGGGGCGACAGCTGGGATGGGTCCATGCCCAGTCCCGGGGCGTCTTTCCCGTTTTTGGGCCCGGATGGCGCGGAGGCCGGACGGCTGTACCTGTTGAGCGCGGATCACTTCGCCGTCGCCATTCCCGGCGCAGCGCTCAACGGCCGGATCATCCACGAGCGCCTGCACCGCAGCGTTTGCCTCACTGGGCTTGACGACGCACTGGCGGCCAGGTTGGAATATGACTTCGATCGCTTGCTCTCCCGGGAACGCTTTGGAGAGTGGTTCCCAAGGCGATACGAGGCAGAGCTTGTCGGGCCCGGGAACGAGACTCTGCTGTCCCTGGCTCTGGCCGCCCCATTCCTGGGATACGAAGGGCTCGAAGTGCGATAGGATCGCGTTCAAACATGAAGCAACCGCCGTGCAATACGGCGGCAACGGTGCCACGGTTCAATTCTTTGATTTGAACCGTGGCATTTTGGCCTCTTGGGCCAAACCGGGACTCCTTCGGATTTCTCGCCTTATGGGCACCTCTGAAACTGTTCTCAAATTGTAGCTGTTCAGTCGCATACAAATTCTGATTTATCGCGGGCTATCGCCCGCTTGAAGGGGGACAGGTCCCCCTTCAATACATCCTCCTCAGATTTGCCTGA
>ONJE01000390.1 GCA_900318045.1 uncultured Eubacteriales bacterium | reverse complement strand
TTCTCCGGCTCCTCGTCCCTCAGCCACAGGATCTTGCCGCCGGTGTAGCCGGTCAGCATCCGGTTGTTGGTGTAGGAGAGCAGGCCCTCCAGCCCGCCGGCCTTCTCGGTGATCCAGTCGCACTGGGCCTGGGTGCGCTGGTCGCACCACAGTATGGCAGGGCGGATGACCTCGTTGTCCTTGTCCAGCGCCACCAGGCCGTGCATCTGGCCGGAGTAGCTGAGGCCGACGATGTCGGCAGGATCGACCTTTGCCTTCTTCAGGATCGCGTTCAGGCCGCGCACCACCGCGTCCCACCAGTCCTGGGGGTTCTGCTCGGCCCAGCCGGGCTTGGGGGTGTGCAGCGGGTAGGACTGGGTGGAGGAGGCGACGACGGTGCCCTCGCTGTTTGCGATGATGCATTTGGCCCCGGATGTGCCCACGTCCAGGCCGATCAGGTACTTCTTGCTCATGGGCTTCGACTTCCTTTCGTTTATATATTGTGATATATTATTTCTTTTTCATCTTCTCCATGACCTTTTCGGAAACCTTGCCGATTTTTACGAAATCCAGCCGGTTTTCTTCACCACGGATGAGCCGTTGGATGTTGCCCCTGTGGCCAAAGAGCGAAAGTGCCGAGGCGATGCAGGCCGCGCCCAGGAACAGCGGGAAGTTTTCCCGGCCGCGCTCGGTGAAGACGACCAGGATCGGGAAGGCCACCGTGGTGATCAACGAGGCCACGGACATATAACGGGTCAGTGCCACGGCGATGATCTGCACTGCCAGCAGCGCCAGGGCAAGCCAGGGGTTGATGGCGATGATCAGGCCCAGGGACGTGGCGATACCCTTGCCGCCCCTGAAGCCCATGAAAACGGGGAAGTCGTGGCCGACGATGGCGCACAGGCCGCCGGCCAGCATGCCCGCGTCGCCTCCCAGCTGCTTGCCGATCAGGCAGGCCACATAGCCCTTCAGGCAGTCGCACACCAGCGTCAGTACGCTGGGCAACCAGCCCAGGGTGCGCAGCACGTTGGTGGTGCCGCTGTTGCCGCTGCCCACCTTGCGGATATCGCGTATGCCAAAAGCCTTGGAGATCAGCACCCCGGAGGGTATGCAGCCCAACAGGTAACCGATGACCGCGGCGAGAATGGTTTTCCATACCATTGCGTTTCACCTCTGTTTGAAGAAATGATTATTCTTCCTTCTTCTTCCGCTCCCTCAGTATGAACTTCAGCGGCGTGCCCTCGAAGCCGAAGGCCCTGCGGAACTGCTTTTCCAGGTAGCGCTCGTAGGAGAAGTGCATCAGGGTCTGGTCGTTGACGAACATCACGAAGGTGGGGGGCTGGACGGCCTGCTGGGTGGCGTAGTAGATCTTCAAGCGCCGCCCTGAGGTGGCGGGGGGCTGCAGCGCGGCCTGGGCGTCGGCCAGGATATCGTTGAGCAGGCCTGTGGTGACCCGCTTCGTGGCCTCGGCGTGGACAGTGCGCACGGCATCCAGCACCTTGTTCACCCGCTGGCCGGTCAATGCCGAGATGAACAGGATCGGGGCGTAGGCCATGAACTTCAGGTTCTCGCGGACCTCCTTGATGAACTTGTCCATGGTCTTGGTGTCCTTCTCCAGGGCGTCCCACTTGTTGATGACGATGATGGCCGCCTTGCCCTTCTCGTCCACATAGCCCGCGATCTTGCTGTCCTGTTCGGTAACGCCCTGGGTGGCGTCGATCAGCAGCAACGCCACGTCGCAGCGGTCGATGGCGGCCAGTGCCCGCACGATGGAAAAGCGCTCCAGAGACTGGTACTCGATGGCCCGCTTGCGGCGTATGCCGGCGGTGTCGATGATGACGAAGTCCTGGCCGTCGTCGGTGAAGCGGGTGTCGATGGCATCCCGGGTGGTGCCGGCGATGTCGGACACCATGACGCGATCCTCGCCGAGTATGCGGTTCACCAGACTGGACTTTCCAACATTGGGCTTGCCCACCACGGCAATTTGTATCGCGCCGATATCCTCATCCTCGGCGTCGGGATCGGGGAACAGCTTGCACAGCTCCTCCAGCAGGTCGCCGAAGTTCAGCAGGTTCACGCTTGATACGCCAATCGGATCGCCGATGCCCAGGTTGTAGAACTCGTAGATATTGTCCATCGACTTGATGTTGTCGATCTTGTTCACTACGAGCATCACGGGTTTGCCGGACTTGCGCAGCATGTCGGCCACGTCTTCGTCGTCGGCGGTCATGCCGACCTTGCCGTCTACGAAAAACAGGATCACGTCGCAGGTTTCTATGGCGATTTCGGCCTGGCGGCGCATCTGGGACAGCAGCGGGTCGTCGCTGTTGGGGTCGATGCCGCCGGTATCGATCAGTGTGAATTTATAATTCTGCCATTCGCAGTCTGCATATACGCGGTCGCGGGTGACGCCGGGCGTGTCCTCCACGATGGCGATGCGCTTGCCCACCATCTGGTTGAAAAAGGTGGACTTGCCGACGTTCGGCCGGCCGACGATGGCGACAAGGGGCTTGGACATAACTGTAAACCTCCAAGTGTTAACGGTGTTTATGATGAGGAATGAGGAATCGGGAATAGCGGTGGGAATCTTTGCGGGTTTTCAGGAAACTGCCGTATA
>ONJE01000423.1 GCA_900318045.1 uncultured Eubacteriales bacterium | reverse complement strand
ATTTCGCAGGTTTACTGGCGGTAAATCAAGAAAACTGCATCAGATGACTGGCGGAAAAGGCACCGCCAGGTGCGCCGCCGTATTGTACGGTATTTCCTTAAGGCGCATTTGCTTACCAAAAGCCTCCCTCCTGCAGGGAGGTGGCCCGCGAAGCGGGTCGGAGGGAGTGCGAGGCTGTATAGTTACATGGGCATTAAGCACTTGATGAGGGGTGAATTCCATGATAAAGGCAATGTCCCTGTTCCCGGGGTTGGTTTGTTTGTTCCTGGGCGTCGTTTTTCTTCTCGTTTTTCGGGGCAGCAGGCTCAGGCAGGAGATGATGGACCGGAATTATACTTCCCGGACATCGGCGAAACTGGTCGATACCGAAACCAAAACAGAGTATGATTACAATAACAAGGCGAGTACAAGGCATTACGGCATTTACGAATTCGATACCGCTGCCGGGGAGCACATAACAGCCGCCTCTGATTTTGGATATGCTATTTTGGAACAGGTGCCGGGTGAAACCGTGGAAATCTATTACAATCCGGATAACCCGACTGAATTTTACCTGCCTGAAGAGCATGCTATCACTGAAGCGACCATGCCGAAGTTCAGGGAAGTTGGCATCAAGCTGATGGTGCTGGGCGTCCTTCTCACCATAGCGGCCATTGCGTTTTTGGCGGGCGCTTTTGACGGGATCACAAAGCGCTTTTTATGATAAAGCGCGGCATCTGTGGGCGACTGTCTGTTACAGCTCAGCGTCCCTGATAAACTCCCTCAGTCTGGCCTGACGGCCAGCCAGCCCCCTCAGGGAGGGGGCCTGAATGGGAGCTTGTAAGGCGCATTCTCACACCAAAAGGCTCCCTCCCTGAGGGAGCTGGCACGCGAAGCGTGACTGAGGGAGTGTACGCTGAGCAGTAACGCCTGTCTTGCCCCCACGATTGTGCATTGTACAGTGACAGTTGCTAATCAGCGCGAAATCTGTTAAAATGGAACCATAAAACAACAGGAGGTTTTCAACATGAAAGGATGGGAATTTACTGGAACGCATCAACCCTTGAGGATTGTCGAGAAGCCTGACCCCAAGGCGAAGCCGGGGTATGTGGTGCTCAAGACCCTCGTTGGCCAGCGGCGAGCTTGACCCCGCGATCCATACCTGCAAGTTTGAGGAGATCGGCGAAGGTGTGGAAGGCTATAAGATCGGTGACATTGTCTCTGTCTGCCCTCTCTACGCCAAGGACGGCACGACGCCCGGCTATACCCGCGACGGCGGCTATGGCACCATGACCACGGCCCCGGTGGAGCAGCTGGTGAAGGTGCCCGCCGGATTGTCGCCCGCAAAGGCCGCGGCAGCCACGGACGCGGGCGCGACCTCCTATCACGCGGTCTGCACGGTGGGCGGTGTCAAGCCCGGCATGCGCGTGGGTATCATCGGCGTGGGCGGCCTGGGCCAGTTCGCGGTGCGCATCGCCGTTGTCAAGGGCTGTGAGGTCTATGTGGCCACCCGCAAGCCCTCCGCCCAGGAGCGCGCCCTGAGCCTCGGCGCGAAGGAGGTCAAGGCAAGCATCACTGAATTCGCCGACAAGAACCTCGACGTCATCATCGACTTCGCCGGTGCCGGCAAGACCACGGCGGACGCCATCAACACCGTAGGTCAGTATGGCAAGGTCGTCGTCGTGGGCATGGCGAAGGACACCGCCGAGATCAACACCTATCCGATTATCTTCAAGGAGTTGAAGATCGAAGGCTCCCAGGGCAGCACCACCGCCGACCTGCGCGACTGCCTGGAATTGTTGGCCAGCGGCGAGCTTGACCCCGCGATCCATACCTGCAAGTTTGAGGAGATCGGCGAGGGCATCGAGCGACTTCGCCGGGGCGAGATCGACGGCAGGCTGGTCTGCATTTACGACTGATGTCATCCATGAAAGCCCCGTCCGCTTGGATGGGGCTTTTTCATGATCTTGGCGGCAAGTCAAGGGACTTCAACGCCGGTATGGCGGAAAAGTTGCCGCAGGATTGTATAGGTTTAGGTTGAGATTAGTATCATATGCTGGGGGCGCAAGGTATGGGAAGCGGAATTGATACCCGTTTGGTGTGCGGTTTCCTGAACGCGGGGAAGACCACCTATATTCAGGACTGCATCTTCAACGATTTCTTTCACAGATACGGCTCAGTCCTGATCCTGTGCTTTGAGGAGGGCGAGCAGTCCTACGACCTGGAGGGCCTGCAGCGCTACCGCGCCGCCGTAGCTTACTACGACAGGGCTGAGCCGATCGCCGATTTCTGCGCCCGGGCCATCGCGGCGCACCAACCGGACCGGATCTATGTGGAGATGAACGCCATGCTGCCGGAGCTGCGCCAGCAGCTTCCCGATACCCTGGACATCACTTTTGTCACGCTCTGGATGGAATGGGCCACGCTGGGGCTTTATATGGCGAATTGGCGTCAGCTGATCGCCGCCATGGTTTCCGAAGCGCAACAGGTCACCTTCCGGGGCTGCCCATCCAAGGCGCAGCTCGCGCCCTGGGCAAACGCCTTTCGGCTGATGAACCGCAAGGCGGTATACCTTCGCCAGGACCCCATGGGCTATCATGAGCGCGCCTTCGACCTGTTCCTGCCCTATTCCCTGGATTCAGACAGCATTGAAGTCGCGGAACGCGATTACCTGGCCTTTTGCCTCGACGCCGCCGACCATCCGGAGCACTACGACGGCAAGAGGATTTGCTTCCCGGACCCTGTGGAGCTACGCCACGACGGGCCGGACAGGGCAGCGAAAGTGGGCAGGGTCGTCATGACGTGCTGCATGGCCGACCTGCAGTTCATGGGGTTTCCGTTGACAGGAGACCAGCCGCGTGAAGGCTGGTTTACACTTGAAGCGCAGGGATGCACGGCAAAACAGGGCGGGCTGCTGCTCGCCCCAAAGCGATTGATGCCCGCCAAGCCCTCCGCGACGCCGATCCTTTCGGCTGGAGTAACTGTTCAGTCGCATACAAATTCTGATGGGCTTAGTAAGGAACTGGGGTGATGACTCCCTCAGTCAGCTTCGCTGACAGCCCCCTCAAGGAGGGGGCCTGAACGGGAGCCTTGAGAAGCTCCTTGTCTCAGCGCTTTCCAAAAGCCTCCCTCTCAGAGGGAGGTGGCCCCGTAGGGGCCGGAAGGAGTCCGTCACCCCATATCCTGACTAACACCATTTTAATTGAGATTATAGCAAACGGATGCCTCAAAATGATCCGATCATTTTGAGGCATCCATTGTTTTTTGGGGTCATCCCTCCAGCACTTTCCGCTGGGTTTCTATGTCGGCCTCGCCGGTCACCGGCAGGCCATGATCCTCCTGGAAGGCGGCGATAGCCTTCGCGGTCTGGGGGCCGTAGTAGCCTGTGGAGGGGCCGTCC
>ONJE01000113.1 GCA_900318045.1 uncultured Eubacteriales bacterium | reverse complement strand
CTGAATGCCGGACTTGCGATCCTCATCGGTCACTTCCTCACCGCTGAGCAGGCTCGCCAGGTCCAGCGCGGAGTCCAGGGAGCCCTGCACTACGCTCAGCGGGTAGCTGAATTGGCCCACCCGCACCACGATGGGGTCGTCCCCGGTCGCCTCCGCATAGGCCGGCAGGCATAGTGCCAGAAGCAGCGCAAGGACGCAAAACAGGCTTCGTTTGGATCTGCGCATAATAAAAATCCTCCAATAATCGGCTGATCGTCGGCAAATATGACAAACATTTACCCAATAATACCATCATTATAGTATTTTATCATTTAATCGTCACAATAGCCATAAAATATAAAAAAACACAAGTATTATTAATTAAATTGAAATACCTGTCCGAGATATAGTCGAATTGTCGTCTATATTCTCACCATATTGAAGCCCGCTACATGAATACGGCTCACGCTGAATGCGTGAGCCGTGCTTTCCAGCCCCAGTCTTCATATCCTCGAAGCGGGTATTTGTGTTCACGTTTATGGGAATTCCACATAATAAAGGTGGTCGATTGGCAAGTGCATTTTCCGACATCCATCTCTTGCGTTTTTTTCAGGTAAGTCAAGGAATTTGCAGGCTGCGGATGGCTGAAAGTCATCCGTCAGGCTGCTGCCCATATTGTGCGGTATTTCCTTAATTCAATACCGAGGAAATACGGCACAATAACGCGCGACGGGTTATAAAATTCCAGTTGCGATCAGGTCGGCGATATGCTATCATGAAACCGTGGTGAACACAGATAGCATGCTTTCGCACATGCTTGTCGGCAGCACCGTGGAGCACGTCAGACAAGCTGCGCGGAAGAGCATTTTGCGATAAATTGATGCGGAAGGATGGGAGAATATTGAAGAGGCGAATGATGTGGCTGGCGATACTCTTTGCGCTGCTTTGTTCCACGACCGCTTTGGCGGAGGGCGTGCGGGTTGCCTATCTGGGTCCTGAAGGCACCTACACCGAAGAGGCGGCGCAGTTCTACTTCCGGGGAGGAGAAACCCTGATTCCGAAGGAGACGGTGAACGATGCCATTTCGAATTTGCTGTCCGGAGAGGCGGATTTTGCGGTGATTCCCCAGGAGAATACCGTGGGCGGCGCTGTGGTGAACTACCTGGACGCGCTGATCGGCGCTGAACAGACCTATGTCGTCGGAGAGGTCATACTGCCCATCAGCCAGACGCTCATGGGCGTGCCCGGCGCGACGCTGGCGGATATTCGCACCGTCTGCTCCCATCCCCAGGGCCTTGCGCAGAGCGCCCGGTGGCGCTCGGAGCACCTGCCGGACGCCGGGACTGTGGAGATGGACAGCACCGCTGCAGCTGCCAGCTATGTGGCCCAGGCCGGCGACAGGTCCATCGCCGCCGTCGCCGCGCCGGGCGCTGCAGCGCTCTATGGGCTGGAGGTATTGGCGGAAAATGTGCAGATCACAGACGCCAACAAGACCCGGTTCTATGTGCTTTCGCGGCAGGTGCTCGAAGGGGAGGGCCTGACCCACGCCGTGTTCGTGGCTACGTGCGCGGCGGACCGGATCGACGACATCATCCTGCAGCTACATGAAGCCGGCCTTGAGATGGTGGCGCTACACGACCGCCCGGAGGGCAGCGCGCTGGGCAGATATCACTTTGTAATTGAGATGAAGGATCCGGACGGCATCACCGGGGCCCAACTGGACGCGGCCCGGACGCTGGAGGACGTGCGGTTCGCAGGCTGCTTCAACGCGGTGGAAAAGTGAAGCGGGGCAGATCTGAGAACTGGATCCATGATTGCTGTGGTACATAAACCATCTGCCAGGGAGGGACACCGCGTTGTTTGACTGGTTACAAAGCCTGATGAGCCGCAATGGACAAAACCCGGCATCGCCGACGGATTGCCCGAAGCAGAAACCGGGGATGATCACAAGGACATGCAAAATATGCGGCAGGACGTTTACCCTCCCGGAGGAGGTGCAGCACTGGCCCGACTGCTGCATGGCATGTCGGGCGAAGTATCAGCCGGTGGAGACGATCACGGGAGCCTGTCGGCGCTGTAGGCATCCCTTCAAATTCGAATCGTCTGCCCGACCATGGCCCGTATATTGCAAGGAATGTCAATCGAAGCGGAAGGGATACGAGAAATAAACACAGGGAAGGTAAAAAACCATGAAACGCATCATTCGCACACTGTTGCTCGTGCTCTGCATCGCGCTTCTGTTGGAACCGGCGCAGGCAACGTCCGTAGCCGGAGGCCAGGCCCGCGTCGACGCGCTGCTGAACGCCATGACGCTCGATCAAAGGATTTCGCAGATGATAATGCCGGCGCTGCTCACCTGGGATGGTGAAAAGGTGACGGAGCTGTCCGCCTGGCCCACGCTCGCGGAGGCGCTGCGTCGGCATCAGTACGGTGGTGTGATCCTGTTTGGCGCCAATATCGCAAGTACCGAACAGACCGTGCGCCTGATCGACGATTTGCAGCGCAACAACGCGCAAAGCGCCCCCGGGGCCCTGCCGTATCTGGTGGCCGCCGATCAGGAGGGCGGCTACGTGGCGCGCCTGACCATGGGCACCCGGGGCACGGGCAGCATGGCCATTGGCGCCACGGGAGAGGCCGCCGAACAGAATGCCCTGGCTACGGGGCAGGTGTTCGGTGAAGAACTGGCGGCCTTGGGCATCAATGTGAACCTGGGTCCCTGCATCGATGTCATCATCGATCCGGCTGACCCGGGCATGAGCACCCGCGTGTTTTCCGATGATCCGCAAGTGGTGTCCAGGCTGGGCCTGGCCTTTGCAGAGGGTGTGGGCCAGAGCAACGTGATCACGTGCTTCAAGCACTTCCCCGGGGCGGGGGATGGCAGCGATAACCCCACTTCGATCAAGCTGACCAGCGACCAGCTGGCGGCGAACGGCCTTGCCGCCTATCGCGCGGCCATAGAGGGCGGTGCGGAGATGGTGATGATATCTGCGACGACCTTCCCGCTGATCGACGACGAGATACTGATGGCGGACGGGGTCACCAAGGGCCATTGGCCTGCGACGCTGTCCCCCCGGATCGTCACAGGCCTGCTTCGCGACGAGTTGGGCTTTGACGGCGTCGTGATGACGGACGCCCTGGAAATGCAGCAGTTCGTCACTGAGCCGGATACCGGCGCCGCCCTCTTCAGCGGCGAATACGCAACCGTGGCGCACGACGTACAGGTGGCGTGGAAGGCCATCAACGCGGGTTGCGACATCCTGCTGTTGCCCAGGAGTTTGAACACGGATGCGGCTGTGCAGTACTATGACGATTATATCGCGGGCATTGCCGCTCTCGTGGAGCGCGGTGATATCGAAGCTGCGCGCATCGACGCTTCGGTGCGCCGCATCCTGGCATTGAAGGAACGGCACGGCCTGTTGGACCAGCGACAGGATCCGTTGGACCAGCGGATAGAGGCCGCGGGGATGGTCGTCGGTTCCCAGATCCATCACGGGGTGGAGATGGCCATTGCGCGTCAGGCAGTCACGCTGCTGAAGAATGACGGCGTGCTGCCGATCACGGGCGGGCGCGTCGTCATACTCGGTCGCACAGCCACCGACAACACGTC
This sequence comes from uncultured Eubacteriales bacterium, assembly GCA_900318045.1. Classification (GTDB taxonomy): domain Bacteria; phylum Bacillota; class Clostridia; order Christensenellales; family Aristaeellaceae; genus UBA2862. Next base: position 6,611 of record ONJE01000113.1, on the reverse strand, counting down.
CATCAGCTATGCGCTGGCGCTGCTGCGGCAGGGCGGCTTCATCGATCCCGATATAAGGATCGAAAACAGGATTACCGGGGAAACCACAGGGGGAGAAGACGCTTCCACGGCCGTTGTGATCGACCGCTACTACAGCGATGGAGAACTGGCATATTCTGATGATCTCACAGAAGCCATTGTAAGCGCCGATGTCGTGGTGTGCCTCAGCAACGCCGGCGAGGGCCTGGACAGGCTTCAGGACGACAACCCCCAGATCCTGGGCGTCCGCAGGGCGCTGCTGGACGCCCGTGAGGGTGGCGCGCGGTTCGTGCTGCTGAGCGACAACCTGCCCGTGGATACGACGCGGTTCCAGGATGCGGATGCCATCGTGTGCGCCTTCATGTCCTCCGGGTCCGGCGTCGATCCCATGGCCCCAACCGGCGCTTCCGGTACGGCTGGCGCGTTCAACGCGAATATTCCCGCCGCGCTGTGCGCGATTTTTGGGGATGGTGACATGCCTGGCAGGTTGCCCATCAACATACCGGCGCTGGAGCGGGATTCAAATGGCAGGTGGGTATATGGCGACACACTCCTGTACGAACGCGGGCAGGGCGGTTAAGTCAATACCGCACAATACGGCAGTACAACTGGAGGTGCCTTCCAGAAGTAAAACAATTGAAATATTGTTGACAGTCGGATGGTAATTGGGTATAATAATATACAGTATTTGGAGATTTTTTTATCTGTATTCTATTTCAGAGGCAAACCGGCAGGCCCTTGCCGGAGCCTTGTATGCACCCATTGAGCAAGACGAATCCCGCTGGTCAAAAGAGCAGTTTTTCACAACGGAAGGAGGCTTTTGGGTTATCCTATGAAAAAGAGCGAGAAAGAGCAACTTGAGAAGACGATGCAGCGCCTGGAGAGCGGAGAGCTGATCGACCAGGCGTGCTGGTCCTTTATCAAGGAACTGAATTCCTACAGCGCGGAGCGCCTGGACAGCATCGCCATCACCGACGGATACCGGCAGTATACCTATCGCCAGATGTTCCGTTTTTGGGAGCGGTATGCGGAGGCGTTTTCGGGCGTCAATATCACCGCCAAGAATCGTTCCCGGGCGGCGCTCATCGGTACGCCGCTGACCGAGACGGTTTTCGCGTTTTATGGCCTGAACATGGCCGGCGCCTCCGTATCCCTCATCTATCCCTTCGACCTGTACGATGAAAAGCAGATCCACAGCATGATTGAAAGGGAGAAAATCACGGATCTGGTGATTTCAGAGTACTACGCCTTCCCGGAATTGATGAAACGCCTGCTTCGCGACCGGGAAATGCTGGGGCTGCGCAACATCATACTGCTGCAAAGCCCGATGGGCGGAGAGTTCGGGATTCCTGCGCTTGAGATGATCCGGAACATGAACAAGGATCTGTTCCGCGACATGGACGGCGGCCTGATGATGGAGGATCTCTTGGAGAAGTACGAGGCCTACCCGGTCGTATACGGCAAGGGCAAGGCGCCCATCATCCTCCATACCACCGGTACAGTCAGCGGGATGCACAAGCCGGTTCCCCTGACCGACAAGGCCATGAACGCTTTCGTGGTGAGCGCCCTGAAGGCCAAGGATACCTACGAGGATTTCAAGAACGTCCCGAAGCACATGATCACCTACCTGACCCTGAACATGTCCTGGGTCTACGCGATGGTGGATATGCTGCATACGCCGCTGGGCCTGGGCATGGAGATCGTCAGCCTGCCCTTCGGCGCCACCAACCCGCGCTATTCAGAGGCGATCCAGCACTACGGGATCAACGTGCTGTTTACCAGCAAGACCATTTTGGATTCCTGGCTCAAGACCATGCCTGACATCAACCTTTCCAAACTGAAGGTTGTGTTCATGGGCGGTACATATCTGTCCCCCGAATTCAAGCAGAAGTTCAACGATTACCTGAAGTCCTGCGGCTCCACCGCCCGTGTCATCAACGGCTATGGGTTGTCCGAGATGGGCGGCGCTTGCCTGCTTTGCCCCACGGACCGGAAGGACGACGCTATCGGATTCTTGCTGCCGGGATTCAAGGCGAAGATACTCGTGGAGGACGAAAACCGCTACTACGATATCTCCGAAGGCCCGCGCACCGGCGTGTTGCTGCTGAGCTCCCCGACGATGAGCACCGGCAAGCTGGGGGATGAGGTATTCTTCACCCTGGAGCGGATCGACGACGAGGATTATTTCAATACCCACGACCTGGTGCGCGTGAACGAGGATGGAAGCCTGGCCTGCATCGGCCGTTCCAACCAGTACTTTGTCAACAACGCCGGTGTGCGCTTTGACGCGGGACTGATTGAGAACGCGGTCACCGCCCAGCCCGGCATCGCGGCCTGCGGCCTTACGCCGGAGTTCCACAAGATCCTGCACGACAATGTCCCGGTGCTGTACGTGGAGATGAGCGAAAAAGGCGCGGGCAGCCTGACCGTTCTTCGAAAGGCGCTGATCCAGGTGTTCATCACCGACGGAAAGCTGGAGGATACCAACCTGCCCAGCCAGTGCGTGATCGTTGAGAGCATGCCGCTGAATACCGGCGGAAAAGTGGATGCCAAGAAGCTGTCTACGGGAACCGTGACGGGCAGCCGCTATTCTGTCAAGCCTGTCAGGATCGATGGCAAGGTGATCGATATCCTGCTCGTCCCGGCGCCGCAGGGCGAAGATTCGAGCATGGGCGCAGGCATACCGGAGGAGCTGGAGGGCGATCCCTACAACATTCTCTCCGAAGTGTTCGCCTGCATTCCCGATTTGAATGAGGGCAAATTCTCCAAGCTGTTCAAGATCCCGGGTCTCAGGGAACTGGTCATGAAGCTGACGAAGTTTGACATCAACAACATCCCCGTCAGCCTGCGCAATTTTACCCCGACGATGTTTAACCTGGCCTACCGCAAATATGTGGAGCCATTAATGGAAGGAGTTTTCAATATGAGCAAGACCACCAAGAAAAAGACCGCGCCCAAGAGCTTTATGCCCATGTTCCAGGGTATGATGCCCATGATGCCCAACATGCCGACCATGCCTGTGCTGCCTGTGCTGCCCGTCATGCCCATGATGCCCCCGATGCCCTTCATGCAGAACAACACCAGCAATGACGCCGCTTGCGATGATTTCAAGTCCAACATGGATAAATTCTGCGAGCAGGTCATGGATATGCAGAAGACCTCGATGGACAACACCAAAGATCAGTGGAACAAGTTCTTCGAGTACATGATGGATATGCAGGATACCTTTGCTGAGAGCCTGCCGGACGAAGTGCCGACCCTGCCGGGACTTCCGCAGCTGCCTGCTGTTTCCCCGAAGGAGTTCATGAAACAGGTGAAGGAATTCCAGGAGATGGTGAACAAGTATTTTGTGGAGCAGGCCGATTCCGCTGTCGAGTTCTCCCGCAAGGGCCAGAAAAAGGTTCGCGAAGTGGTGAACAAGGCGATTGACAATGTCAAGGAAGAGAAGGAAGAGCCTGCAAAGGCGGAAGCCGAAGCGCCTTCTGATAAGTAATCTTAGCGGGTTTTCCGGCGTATAATTGACGATACATGCATGCAGGCTGTATTCCCATGAGCGAATATAGCCTGTTTGCTGTTATAGAATATATTCTACGTTGCTTCTTTGGGAACGGTAACACAGCCAAGGATATAGCTCGCAATACAGCGGCACGCCTGAGGAGCCTTATTTGCCATTCGCATCCTGCAAATGTCTTGACTTGCCGTCAGTAAGCCTGCGAAAATTGCAGGCGCGACTGACGAAGAATTCACTCGCCAGCCAACCAACTTAATTATTCGGTATTCACCTAGAGTGTGTTTCTATCCCTTGACTTAGCCCCACTAAGCCTGCGGAAAATCGCCTTGAAATGCAGCCCAATCCACTCGAAACTGCACATCCCTCATTTTAGAAACACACTCTAACGAATAAGCATACGAAGGAGGAGTCAATTTGAGGACGGCATCCATTGTCATCAACGCGATAATCTTCATAGCCACATGCATCATTGTCCTTTTGTATTTCCGGAAGGACGGGGTATGGGACATCGAGAATGGGCTGAAACAGTTTCGCTTCTTTACGGTCCTCTCCAATTGCCTCTCAGGCATTGCGGCGTTAATGATGGCCATCGGCCAAATCAGGGGCGATGTATCCCAGTTCGTTTTCATGATGAAGTACCTCGGAACGGTGTCGGTCACGTTGACGTTCCTGACGGTGTTGCTCTTCCTTGGCCCAACCCAGGGTGGATACGCAAAATGGTTTTTTGACGGCGATTTCTTCTATACGCATCTGATCGGGCCGCTGTTGGCGCTGCTGTCGTTCTGCCTCCTGGAGAGACGGAAGATGAGCTTCGGAAGTGCAATGATGGGCCTTTTGCCGATGCTGCTCTATGGAGCGGTTTACCTCTATAAGGTCATGTTTGCGCCAGAGAACAGGCGCTGGGAAGACTTTTATGGGTTCAATAAGGCAGGCAAATGGCCGATTGCCTGTGTGGGTATGGTTGCCGGGGCATCCCTCATCTGCGTATTGTTCTGGCGGGTGTGCGGGATGTAAACGGATTGCAGGAATGCCGTATGGTTTCCCTTGCGTTGAATAAACAGAGCTGCCGTTTGATCGCGGCAGCTCTGCGCATAGTTCTATAGTATCAAGGCTGGGCTTGCTCTGATGTATTGTTCAAAAGCAACTCCTTTGGCTGCGTTATCCTGTCTTCTATGGTATCGCAAAGGATGCTTCCGTCCGAAACAATGAGCGCCTGGGGGAATGCCTTCCAGTCAAGGGCGTCGATGCCCTTGATCTCGTTGGTATACAGCTGCAGGGCATTCCCACTGATGTATTTGTGCAGCATGCACTGAAGGATCTCGGACAAATCCTCGTTCACCACACTGCCGTACATCTGTGATGCTACATCGTTTCCGAGTAATGTCGCCGCCGCAACGACCGTGCCCGAGCCCAGCTTTTCGATCAATGGCTTCTCGTCCCAGTACATCAGATGTACCTTGCTTCCGCCCGCTGAAAGCTTTACTGCGCTATGATATACGCAAAGCGCGTTCCAGTGCTCAAGGAGTGTCGACTTCACTTCAAGCTTGCCCAATGACGGGGATTGCGCCTTGATATACGCCTGTAATGCTTCGGCCAAAGCGTCATCAATGTTGCCCCGTATTTCGGCCATGCCCATAGGGATGTAGTAGCTGTAGTTCTGATTGCCGACGATGGACCGGACTACCTGTCTTTCATTGGTTGGAATACCGATGATAAACTCGATGTCAGAAGCGGCGCCTTCCTCCCAGGCGCGATACACATCGCCGGGAATCTGTACGCCGTCACATGTCGGCGCGCACATATCCAGCCAGAGCTTTTGGGCCGCAGCCTTCAGGTCTCCCGTTTTTAGCTGTAAAAGCGTCGCCATTGTCGACGCTTTGGTTTCTTTTGCAAGATGCTTTGCCAAGGCTCGGGCTGCCTCCGGCGTGTCATAGGCCGATTCCGGGCTGCCATTGAAGACGAAAGCGCGTTGGAACAGGCCCTTCGCCTTTGCGCAGACCGAAAGCAGGCAGATAGAGGTCGCTCCGGCTCCGAAGCCTATCACAGTAATCCGTCCGGGGTCGCCGCCAAAGGCCGCGATGTTTTCTTTGATCCATTCCAACGCCGCGATTTGGTCGAGCAGCCCGAGGTTCATGGCATCGGGCCGCTCCTCCCCGCCGGGAACCTGAGAAAAATCAATAAATCCGAAAATCCCAAGGCGATAATCAAAGCTGACGAACACGGTGTCCGGATGGGCATTTACAAAATTGTCGCCGTACACAAGGGGGTCGGCAGAGCCTCCGCAGGTAAAATCGCCATGGTGAAACAACACAAGGACCGGTTTCAGGGATTCCGTTTTTTGTGTCCCGACGCAGATATTCAGGTACAGACAGTCCTCACTCTGCAGGTGATGCTTTACGATCGAACCCTTGTGCTCAACCTGTATGGCCGAAGGGCCAAAATGCTTTGCCTCAAATGCAGCCTGGGACGCGGGAAGCGGCACGGGCGCCCTCCATCTCAGATCACCGACTGGTGGCTTTGCGTAGGGAATCCCCAAAAATGTAATGGTTTCCTTTTGCCTTTCCCCGACATAGGTGCCGGTTCTTGTCTTTACTGCGCAATCGGCATCGTACCCACTTGAGATGGGTTGATTGCGTTGGTTCACTTCATTAATGGTCTCGCTTGTCACGTCGAATACATAGCCTTCGCTTCCATCTCCGTAGCGCTTGCGAATCTTGCAAATGCGATATGCGCGGATGAGCAGGTTCACCACAAAGCCGAGAATGGGCAGGCCAATGACATAGACGTATTGTTCCAGCAGATAATCAACCATGGATACGCCCATAGTCGCGACTGAAACGCAGTGGGCGATCACGAAGATGACAAAGAACGCAACATATATAATAATCCGGTTCTCTGGCTTTTTCTGGATGGCCTCACTGAAGACGATCCTGTTGATGATCCCTTCCAGCGCAATTCCGAGGACCATGGTTGCGCCTATGCACAAAAACATCGGCCAACCCAATTGACGCGAAATTGCGTCGCTGAAGCCATAGCCCAGAGACGAGACGAAGGCGATCATGATATCATCGATTGTAAATAG
>ONJE01000079.1:5566-16253 GCA_900318045.1 uncultured Eubacteriales bacterium | reverse complement strand
AGTTAGCGTTTGGAACGCGGCAGTCGCTATTTCTAATCCCTATTCCCTAATCCCTAATCCCTGCGCGTCAGCTCGACAAATCAGAATTTACCTGCCTGAATCGTTTCTTTCCGAGTACTGCCTCAGCACTTCGTTCGCCCGCTTGCCATAAGTACAATATCCATCCTGATCGGGCCCTGTCTCGGCAGGGTACAGCCGGGTTGCAGGCCAATCCCACCAGCCGACGCCCCTTATGAAGGGAAAGCGTTCAAGCGTGCGGATGAATGCCTCATACCATTCAGCCTGCTCCTCCTGGCTGCATTCCCCGCCGTACGTCCAGTCATTGGGCCTGTACTTGCTCTGCTTTCGCGCAGGGCAGCCGCATTCCATGAACATGAAGGGCTTGCCCGCCGCCTCCGAAGCCCTGCGGATGCGCTCAAAGTTGGCGTCCATCTCGCCCAGCGGATAATAGCCGGAGGATGAGATGACATCCACTGCGTCCCACCAGGCAACCCGATCCTCCTGGTACTTGTCGCAGTTATAGGTAACAGGGCCGTGATAGCGCCGCCGAACCATGTCAACCAGCCCGCGCCATTCCCGTTCCCTATGGTCGGTACCCACCATCTCACAGCCGATGCAGAGCATATCCGCCCGGTTCTCCTCCGCCATGTCCGCTACCCGGCACACGTGTTCATTCCACGATGCAAACCAATCCTCCCAGCCCGGCTCCACGGGAACAGGCTGGTCAAAGAAGCGTATGTAGGCCCGCCAATACCCATCCCGGCAGTTCACCATGGCCTTCAGGATCAGCTTGAGGCCCAGCTCCCGGGCATATTCAGATACCCTCCGCACATCCGCCGCATCCATGACATCCGGGCCCAGGGAATCGATCTGCGTGGAATAGGTGTGGTCCTGCCACGCGCAAACCGGCAGGATGATTGCGTTACACCCGGTTGTGCGCGCCAGCTCACTCAGCGACCAACGCCATGCCGTTCCGCGCGTAAAGCCTTTCTTTTCACAAAATCCATAGGTATAGGCATTGAGAAACGTATCGTCCAATATCATATTTGCCATGCCTCCCTCCTCCGCCCCGCAGGGACGAATTCATCCTCCGAAACATGCGCGACTTGTTTCGTTGCAGTTCCTTACGGAAATACCGCACGATATGGGTGGCAGCCTGACAAAAATTCACCTCGGCATACCCACCACCCAATTGTGCGGTATCTCCATAAAAGCGCACTCCGGATCCGGGTATTGCACGCAATGGCTTTGCCACGGTTGCACAGCGTCACGCTTCAATGATTCGCTTGTTCTTCCAGGAGCCGCGCGCGGCGTGAATCACCATCAGCACGGCCTTCACGCTCCAGTCGATGCACATCGCCCACATATAGCCCATCAGGCCCATCCCGAGCCCGACGCCCAGCAGGAAGGTGAGCGCGACGCGAATGCCGCAGGTGCAGATCAGGGAGGTCACCATGGGATACTTTACGTCCCCGGCGGCCTTGAAGCCGCAGGGCATCGATTGGGCCAGCGGCGATACAAAGGCCGTGAAGATGTTGTGCAGTATGGTCGTGGACACCACCAGGGCCCGAACCTCGGGCGTGGTACTGTAAAAGCCCATGTACAGCGGCAGGGCCAGCGTCAGCACCAGATTCCACAGCGTGGAGAGCGCGATGGTGATCCGGGTCAGCTTGTACAGGTAATACTCAGAGGCTTCCGTGTCCCCCGCGCCGGTCGTGTGGCCGATAACGGTGGTATACACCGCCCCGACGGCGAGGCCGATCATGGCGGCCAGATTCCATATCGTCTGCCCGATGCCGTTGGCCGCCAGCTGCGTGGTTCCAAAGGTGGCGATCACACCGGTCAAAACAACCTTCGACGCCTGGAACAGGCTGTTTTCAACCACGTTGGGAACCGCTACGCTCAGGATCTGCTTCTCGATGACCGGATCGCGGCGCAGCGCATCCGACAGGCGCAGGGTGGTTCTGCCCTCTTTCTTCTGCATACAGAGCCCTGTGATTACCAGCATTGCCACGGCCCAGGAGATCGTCGTGGGCCAGGCCACGCCCGCGACGCCCGCGTGCAGCACGAACACGCCGATATAATCGCCCACGATGTTGATCAGGTTGATGCCGACGGTGATGTACATCGTCGTGCGCGTCTGGCCGTTGCTCTTGAATATGGCCGCGCCGGCATTGTACAGCGCGTTCAGGGGCAGGGAAAAGCTCAGTATGAACAGGTAGGTCTCCGCCGCCTGCATCACCTCCGGCGTCACCTTCCAGTAGAGCCCGTGAAGGATCGTGCGCCCGAAAACCAGGGTCAGCGCCATGCAGGCCAGCGAAAACAGGGCCGAGAGGCGGTAGAGCTGAGCCCCCGCCTCGTCGGCCTTTCGGTTCTGTCCGCTTCCAAGGTACTGCGAGATGATCACCGAGCCGCCGACGCCCAGCGCGTTGAACGCAAACATGAACACCGCATAGAGCGTGGCCACCAGCGAGATGCCGGAAATGGCAGCCTCTCCGGCATGGCTGCCGATCATCGCGTCCACCAATCCGACCACCAGCTGCAGGAACTGCTCCGTCAGCAGCGGCCACATCATCTTCAGAATATCCCGCGTGGAATAGGGCTGGCGTGCCTCAGGCAGGCCCTTTTTCGGCTCAATGATACGCGTGAACAAGCTCATAAAGTTTCTTCAATTCCTCTTTTCTGTCTGTCTCGCTGACAATATCGTGTTTCACGCCATAGCGCGCGATCCGCGTGTGCATAAGGAGCATGATCAGGCGCTTCTGGGCCTCCAGCTCCGCTTCCCCAAGTCCCGCGTAATAGCCGTCCAGGGTTCTTTGCAGCAGCCATGCGCGAAGCTCAGGGTCTCCCCACCCCAGCGCGTCACGGTGGACGAGGTTCGGAAAGCCATCCAGCACCGCCGCGATGTTGGCCATATCGAAGACGGGGTCGCCCAGGCCGATGCCATCCAGGTCGATGAGGATCAGCTCGCCGCGCACATCCATGATATTGGAGGTGTGCAGGTCTCCGTGGAGCAGCGTGTTCTTCTTTGGAATCGCCCCGATGATCCGGCGCAGCGTGTCGGTGGTCTCCCGCCCGAGGTACTCCTCCAGGTCCGAAGCCCAGCCGAGGAACATTTCCTTGTGTCTCGGAAGCGTCAGGCCTTTCGGCAGGTCCTGCGCCCGGGGAACGGTTCCATGAATCTTCCGGATCAGAGCGATGTAGGCTTCAAGCAGTTTTTCCCTCTGCTCCGGGTTCGCGATGATCTCATGGGTCAGCGAATGGGCTTCCAGCATCTCGTACATGGCGCCGAGGCGCTCTCCAACCCGGACCAGGTTGAGGGGAATGGCGGTCGGCAGGCCGGAGACGAAGCATAAGCGGGACATCTGGTTTTCCCGGCGCACATCCTCCAGCTTGTTCCTCTCGCTGTAGACCTTCACGACCGTGTCCGGGGAGTAGCGATAGACGCTGCCGTTCTGTCCCCTGCCGATGAGCCTGCACCCGTCCGTGCTGACCGTCTTCAGCGCGCGGTCAACCTCCATCAGCGAGGTGAAGCCGGAGACATCCAGTATCTCATAAACCGCCTCCTGGACGTTGAACATCGTCAGGGTCTTGTATTCCCCGATCAGGATCAACAGCATCCTCAGGCCCACGCTGGAAATGTACTCCAGCTTTGCCGCATCCAGGCTGAGCGCTTCCGGGCGCAGCAAATGCCGGATGGCGTTGATCTGCGCCCCTGCCTGTTGCTCATTATCGGTGTAAATCTTGTCCGGCAGGAGTATGGTCAGCGCTTCAGTGCCTTCCTGGCCGGCGGCATCTTCCCCAAACAGGCCCCTGTAATAGGGCAGGAAGCGGGCAAAATCCATCCTGTCGTCATCCGAGCCGACGGGCGCATGGCTGAACTGCCGGCAAAAGCCATAATACGCTTCCCGGCCCGGATAGACCGGCAGCGGATGGTTGCCGCGCATGAGCAGCCATGCCGCGGTCACCATGGCACACTTGCCGCAGCCATCGGCAAAGAGATGGCTCGTGAGATTGATATAGTATTCCGCGGTTGCCGCCGCCACCACAGGATCATACGGTTCCCGGCAAAGGAGCGAAAACAGATGCCTATAAAACCATGCCGCCGAAGCCTCAATCTGCGCTGCGGGCGTGTATCCGTATTTGGCGGAATCGGCCGTTCTGTATAAAACCCCGTCTTTGAGCAGGCCATGGTTGACCTGACGCGCCAGGTCCTCGATGAAGGATTGCAGATCCCCGGGGTTTGAAAAGACCCTGTACCTGTTTTCCCACGCCATGTCAAGCGCGCCTTCGAAATTGTGAAGCGCAAATTCCTTTGCCGCATCGCCGCTGGACACAGCCATTACTTTCTTCTTGTCGGCGCTTGCCGATGTGTCCACTTCCCCGTTCGCGGTCCTGGACATCACGCGCAGGTTCGCCATCGCCTGCTCTGCATAGCCCTCTTTTGTCATAGTGCAGTCCTCGCTTTGATCATACCCTGTCGCCGCGCCCGGCCAATGCCCCGCGCCGGCTTCAGCCGGGTCAAGTCGCCCGGTGTATTGATATCATTGATTGTAACTGTACAGGCAGGTAAATACTGATTTGTCGGGCTGACGCGCAGGGATTAGGGATTAGGGAATAGGGATTAGAAATAGCTGCTGCCGCGTCCAAAAGCCTTCCCCTTCAGGGGAAGGCTGCTTTTGGAGCCGTCACCCTCTCCTCGACAAATCAGAATTTGTATGCGACTGAACAGTTACTGTCACCGATTATATCATACACTTCGGTTTTTCGCAATGTCGGCCGAAAATAACTTGGGGATGGCGGTCAGTCAGGGGTTACAGCTCAGCATCCCTGATAAACTCCCTCAGTCTGGCCTGACGGCCAGCTCCCTCATGAGTGGGAGCCTGTAAGGCGCATTCTCACACCAAAAGGCTCGCTCCCTGAGGGAGTACAAGCTGAGCAGTTGAGTATTGTGCGCTATCTTCCATGGAATTTTCATAAGCTTGCTTGAAATATCCTTCAGAGTACTATATAATAATAATCACAGGGACCCCTATCACAACCGATGAAAAGGAGAATGATATCATGAAGAAGCTCGTTGTACTGATGCTGGCCCTGATCATGACCCTCAGCTGCGTTTCGGCCCTGGCCGACAACGTGAAGATGGACAAGCTGACCTTCCAGTTCGTGCCCTCCAAGGATGCGGACGTCATCATCACCGGCACGGCAAACCTGCCCGAGCTGGTGAAGGCCGAGATGGCGAAGCTGGGCTATGACATCGGCGAAGTGGAAATCTCCGTGGGTACCAGCTACGAGGCCACCGGCGAGGCCATGTCCGCCGGCACCATCGATGTGGGCTGGCTGCCGGGCGGCACCTACGCCATCTACAGCCAGAACAAGGAAGTGGACGTCATCCTGACCGCCACCCGTGCGGGCCTGTCCAACGATTCCGAGAATCCCGCCGACTGGAACGGCGACGCCAACAAGACCCTGCCCACCGACGAGCAGGTGACCTTCTACCGCGCGCTGATCTACGCCGCCCCCAGCGAGAAGGGCAAGGCCCTGGCCGCCAAGGTCAACGCCGGCGAGCAGCTTACATGGGACGAGCTGAACGACTGCGTGTGGGCCGTGGCCAACACCTCCTCCTCCGCGGGCTACATCTATCCCACCATGTGGCTGATGGATCACTACGACGGCAAGAAGATCTCCGACCTGTCAAGCGTGATCACGCTGGGCTATGCCGACGCCTTCGCGCAGGCTGCCTCCGAGCAGGTGGACATCGTGTGCTGCTACGCCGACGGCCGCCGCGACTATGAGACCGCCTGGAACCTGCCCGTGGACCAGCAGGACGAGACCGGCAAGCAGGGCATGGGCCGCGAGGATTCCATCTGGAACGAGATGAACGTCATCGGCGTCACCCCCGCCATCTATAATGACACCGTGGCCATCACCACCGCCAATCCCGCCGTCTACAACCCCGAGTTCATCAACGCGCTGCAGCAGGCGCTGATCAACATCATCAGCACCGATGAGGGCGCCGAGATCTTCTCCGTGTACAGCCACACCGGCTACGCCATCGCCTCCGACAGCGATTACGACGGCGCGCGCCAGGCCCTGACCGTAGTGAAGTAATCCCCCATCCCAACGGGTCGACAACGCCCGGCAGTCACCATGCTGCCGGGCGTGTTTTCAAGGAGCGCATACAAAGGAGAGGAATGCATTGATCGAATTCAAGCACGTGGACAAGGTCTATCCCAACGGCACAAAGGGTCTGAAGGATGTGAACCTGACCATCGACCAGGGGGAATTCGTGGCCATCATCGGCCTGTCCGGTGCGGGCAAGTCCACCCTGATCCGCACCATCAACCGCATGATCGACGTCACCGGCGGCCAGCTGATCGTGGACGGCATCGACGTCATGTCCCTGAAGGGCCGGGAGATGCGCCGCTTCCGCCGCAAGATCGGCATGATCTTTCAAAGCTACAACCTGGTCACCCGCTCCACGGCAATCAAGAACGTGCTGACCAGCATGGTGCCGGACATGAGCTTCATCCGCGTGTTGCTGGGCCTTTTCACGAAGGCACAGAAGCTGCACGCCCTTGAGGCGCTGGATAAAGTCGGCATACTGGACAAGGCCTACATCCGCTGCGACCAGCTCTCCGGCGGCCAGCAGCAGCGCGTGTCCCTGGCGCGGACGCTGAACCAGCAGCCCACCATCATCCTGGCGGACGAGCCCGTGGCGGCGCTGGACCCGGTGACGGCGAACCTGGTCATGAGCGACTTCAAGCGCATCAACGAGGATATGAACATCACCGTGCTCATCAACATCCACCACGTGGATCTCGCGCTGAAGTATTGCAGCCGCGTCATCGGCATTCGCGCCGGCGAGGTGGTCTACGACGGGCCCACCACCGCCGTCACCCAGGCCATACTCGATCAGATCTACAACGGCGCGGCCATCCCTACGTCGGAGCAGGACAGGCGCCCCAGTAACGGGAAAGCGGAGGTCTTGGCATGAAGAAGCGCAATATCGCCGAAGCGGGCGTGAGACCCGCGCTGTTCGACCGCGTGTTCAAGCCCAGGACCATCACCCTCGCAAACGGCCACACCGTCCGGCAGCCCGTGTCCCGGGCGCCCTTCATCGCGGTCATCGTGATCGCCGTGGTGCTGATCTCCGCCCGCATGACGGGGTTCGACTTCAAGATCATCATGGAGCGCGGCAGCCAGCTGGGCTACATACTGGGCCGCATCTTCCACCCGAATTGGAGCTACTTCCGGGGCTTATGGAACCCGGAGGACGCCGCCAACACCTCGAAGCTGATGGGCGCGCTGCTGGACACCATCAAGATGTCCATCATAGGCTCCATGATCGGCGCGACGCTTGCGCTGCCCGTGGCGGTGCTGGCCTCCACCAACATCAACAAGAGCAAGGGCGTGGTGTGGTTCCTGCGCATCGTGCTGATGATCATTCGCACGCTGCCGACGCTGATCATCGCCAAGTTCGCCTCGCTGATCTTCGGCCTGGGCACCTATGCGGGCACGGTAGCCATCATCATTTTCACCTTCGGCATCATCGCGAAGATGATGTACGAATCCATCGAGACCATCGACATGGGCGCCTTCGAAGCCACCGAGAGCTTCGGCGCCAACAAGTTCCAGTCGTTCTGGTCGGCCTGCATGCCCCAGATACTGCCCACCTACCTGTCCTACTGCCTGTACAGCCTGGAGATGAACATCCGCGCGGCGGCCATACTGGGCTACGTGGGCGCGGGCGGCCTGGGTATACTGATCAACGAGGTCATCGGCTGGCGCGACTACGAGAGCCTGGGCGCGATACTGCTGGCGCTGTTCGTGGTGGTGTTCATCATCGAGAACACCAGCGAGACCCTGCGCAAGAAGCTGAGCTGAGGAGGTGCGGCGCATGAGTGATATGAATCGGAATCGTCCCGCCGAGCGCCCCCTGACCATCGAGGAAGCCTATGCCTCCCGGCCCCGGCTGTGGTGGATCTACACGATCATTGTGCTGGTCGTGGCGGCCCTGCTGGGCTGGTCCGGCAGCGCGGTGCAATACAAGGGGCTGGCGTCCAAGGGCATCGAGATCGCCAAGGGCATCGGCAACGGCCTCATCCACCCGGACACCAAGCTGCTGTTCAACCTGACCAGCGAGGGCGTGCCCTACCAGCTCCTCCAGACCGTGGCCATCGCCGTGCTGGGCACGCTGATCGGCGGCGTGCTGGCCATCCCGTTTTCCTTCCTGGCCTGCGACCGCATCGTGCCCAAGTGGGTGGCGGTCATCTTCCGGGCCATCATTCTCGGCATCCGCACCATTCCCAGCCTGGTGTGGGCGCTGGTGTGGATTCGCGTGACAGGCCCCAACGCCTTCTGCGGCGTGGTCACCGAGTCCGTGTGCTCCATCGGCATGATCTGCAAGATGTACATCAACGCCATCGAGGACGTGGATACCAGGATCCTGGAAAGCCTGGACGCCGCGGGCTGCACCGCCTTCCAGAAGATTCGCTACGGCATGCTGCCCCAGATCATTCCCAACTTCATCTCCACCGTGATCTATCGCTTCGACATCAACGTCAAGGACGCTACCACGCTGGGCATCGTGGGCGCGGGCGGCATCGGCGCGGCGCTGATCCAGTGCATGAACTCCTCCCGCTGGTCCATGGTCGGCGCGTACCTGTTCGGCATGGTGGTGCTGATGATCTTCATCGAAATCTTCTCGACCCGGGTGCGCAATCGCCTGGCAAGGGGCTAGAGTGTGTTTCTAAATGCCGGGAGATGCAGTTTCGAGGCCATCAGGTTGCATTTCAAGGCGAAGGCTTAGTGGGTTCGAGCGCCCGGAAAACTCTCCAGTGGAGAGTTTTCAGCGAGAACGGGCCGGCAGGCCCCGGAGCTAAGTCAAGGGAAATCAACGCAGAAATGCAGGCAAAGACGCCGTAATTGCGCTTCAGGCATTTTAGAAACACACTCTAAACCATTGCGGCAGCAGAAATGCCGTCCGCGATTCCATATGTACAAGGAGCATCCATGAATAAACTGACCCTCTGGTACACCAGCGACACACACGGCTTTTTTTTCGACACAGACTTCATCCACCGGGAACCCCGGGATGTCGGCCTGCTTGGCTTTCAGTTTCCCAAGGACGAAAACACCCTCGTCATCGACGGCGGTGACACCACCCAGGGTTCGCCGCTGACCCACTTCTGCATCCAGACGGGCGCGCCCCTGCCCGTGGCCGACGCGATGAACGCCATGGGGTACGACTACGTCACCCTGGGCAACCACGATTTCAACAACGGTCCCGCATGGCTGGCGGACCACCTGAACCGTCTGAACGCGCGGTGCCTGTGCGCCAACGTGACCGACCTGGAGGGAAAGCTGCCCATCGCGCCGTATGCAATCCACACGCTGGGCAACGGCCTGCGGGTGGGGCTGGTGGGCATCGTGACGGACTGGGTGAACCTGTGGGAACAGCCGGAGCACTTGAAGACCCTGCGCGTGACCCCGCCGCTGCCCGCCGCCAGGGCCGCGGTGCAAGCCCTCCAGAAAGAGGGCGTCGACCTCCTCATCGGCATTTACCACGGCGGCGTGGAGCGGGACCCGGACACCGGCCGACTGCTTTCGGACACCGACGAGAATATCGCCTGTCAGCTCTGCGAGGCGCTGCCCTTTGATCTGCTGTTGACGGGCCACCAGCACATCGCCATGGTGGAGAAATCCTGGCACGGAACGCACCTCGTGCAGCCTCCCTGCAACGCAACCCACGCCGTGAAGGTGACGCTGGACGAGGACGGCTTTCATTCAGAGCTGGTTCCCGCACGGCGCGGCGCGGCACTGACCGAAGCCCAGAGCGAGCTGCGGCAGCGGCTGGAGCTCTGGCTCGACAGCCCCATCGGCGCGCTGAGCCGCCCCATCTGGCCGGAGGACCATCTGGCCATGGCCATGAGTGGCTCGCCCATCGCCAACTTCTTCAACCGGGTGCAGCTGTGGGCCAGCGGCGCGGACGTCTCCTGCGCGGCCCTGCCCAACGAGCTGCGAGGCTTCGACAGCAGCGTCACCGTGCGGGACGTGGTATCTACTTATGTGTACGCCAACACGCTGGTGGTGCTGGAGGTCACCGGCGCCATCATCCGGCAGGCGTTGGAGCAGTGCGCCACCTATTTTGACGCCCAGGACGACGGCGTGAGAATCGCCCGACAATTCCTGGAGCCCAAGGTCGCCCATTTTAATTACGACTACTTCAGCGGCGTCGAATACACCTTCGATCTCACGAAGCCCGCGGGGCATCGCGTGGCCGCACTCACCCGCAACGGCGCGCCCGTCGGGGACGGCGACCGCCTCTCCCTGGTCATGTGCGACTATCGCGCCACCGGAGCCGGGGATTTTGATATGTACAGGCAATGTCCCCGCATCCGGGAGATCCAGACCGACGTCAGCGAGCTGATCATCCGCTACCTCCAGGAGCAAAAGACCATCGACATCCCGGAAACCCATCCCATCGCGTTTTTTGCAGACAAATCTTTGATTTGAACCGTGGGGCACTGGTTGGTCAGGGGAAATCTGATTTATCGCGGGCTACGCCCGCTTGAAGGGGGACAGGTCCCCCTTCAATACATTCCCCTCAGATTTGCCTGAAATCACAAGCGATTTCCGGGCGGCAAATCTGCAAAGTAGCTTTTTTCACTCTGGTCGACAGGCT
>ONJE01000079.1:0-5493 GCA_900318045.1 uncultured Eubacteriales bacterium | reverse complement strand
GCTAAGGATTGCGTCAGCCGCCATTCCTGTTCCCTGTTCCCTGTTCCCTTTGATCTACCCTTGGCGATTCCGCCAACGCCTCGACAAATCAGAATCTACCTGACTGAATACCTACTGGAAATGAGACGGTTGTCAGCCGGTGAATGACAGTTCTTTTATGTAATAAAATCTTCTTGTAAAATTCACGTTTCAGGAAAAAATATTGGATATCATATACCATAATGATTCATCAGATCTCAGCTGGAATGGAGGATTGCTCGGCAATGATGGGAGATAAGAAGAGAGTCATGGCGCGCGAGGCGATCATGAGGGGAAACATTTTTGTTATCATCAGCTTTCTGCTGTTGTTCAGCGCCGTGTTTGGCCTTGGGGCAACGGCTTTCGCGGAGAGCGAAGCGGATCCGGAATTGCTGAAGACGCTGCTGGAGGAGGATGCCTTCCGCGTGCAGAAAGGAATCTACCGCGAACTGGACACCGTGAAGGAGGCTTCAGCAGGGCGGCTGCTGAGCTGCTTCGGCAACAATGCGGGCTCTGCATACATCGTTTTCAGCCTTCCCGCGGCGCCGGAGCAGGACACCTCCCTGGGTTCCGAAAAGCTGGGCTGGCCGGATGAAATCGCAACCGTTTATGACGATCCGGCAGTCGAAAACGCCCCTGCCAACCCATATTTTGCTCCGGGTGGCTGGGAGTATAAGCTGCGTCAGGATGAGGTGATTGTATTGATCACCCCCCTGCCCGGCGAGTGCAAATACTATTCCTTCATCAACTACATCATGTTTACAGAGGATAAGCCGGGCAAAAACTATGCGGGTCTCCCCGGCATGTTCTCCGTGGGAGATGAAAGCACGGGGATGTATCACCCCATCTTTGGCTCCATCGGCAATTCCATCAACATGACGAATATCCGCCACGATGGCGACGGCGTCTTTGACACCACGGCGGTGATCGTGATCGGCGCCAACCGCGATTCCATGAACAGGGTCGTCATGGACCTGAACAAGGCTGGCTATGGCGAGGGCATGATCAACCTCATGCCGATTCCCGCCGAAACCTACAAGATGGGTCTTCAAAAGGGCGCGGATACCTTCTCGTTCCTGCAGCGGGTCTCCCAGGCCACGGATAAGGATGCCTACCGGAATTATCTGGATCACATCTCGGAGCAGGCTGTTGTATACCGGGTGACGCCTGCGGCTGAAATGCCCGCGAATCCCTGGCCCAACGAAACCGTAATCCCCCGCGGTGACGGTACCCATGAAGTATCGGTGCTGCCCAATGCCCAAGCAAACCTCGAGGCTATCCGTGAGGCGCTGATTGCCGCCTGGTCCGATGAATACGATTATGAGGAGCTGGCAGCCGAGATCGCAATCCCGGAAGGGTTGACCGCATACTTTACAGACTTCAATGCCAAGGGCGATAACCGGGACGCCATGTACCTGATGACCCCGGAGTTTACGCTCAACAGCGACGAAGACTTTATCGTCGTCTATGGCGTGAATCACGCAAAGACCGGCAAAGCGCTGTACGCAAACACAGTGCTGTACGCAAAGCCGATGCTCAACGGCGTCACCAGCATCTACGACTCGCTGTTTGAGGGCAGCGCCAGG
Organism: uncultured Eubacteriales bacterium; assembly: GCA_900318045.1. Lineage (GTDB taxonomy): Bacteria > Bacillota > Clostridia > Christensenellales > Aristaeellaceae > UBA2862. Next base: position 3,889 of record ONJE01000079.1, on the reverse strand, counting down.
CCCTGGCTCGCCGACAGCGCGGAGGATGCGGATGCCTACTATGTCTACCGGCTGGCCCGGACAGCGGAGGACGACTATACCGCCGTCATTCCCTACTCCACCGGCAACGAGCAGGGCAAGTACTACGGGGTGGACAATGGGAATCCTGTTGTCATGGCATTTCGCGCTTACCTCGATCAGACCGGGACAGGCGCGTCCTACTATGAGGTGATCTACGACCGAACGATTGTGTTCCACAAGAAGGCTGCCAATCAGCCGTAAAACGAATTGCTCGCGTCGTCACCATCGACAAGCGGGTTCTGATTCTCATCTACGACACAACAAGGAGGAACAGGAAATGAAGGCTTTTGGGATTCGCAAGGCAAGAATGCTTCTCTCCATGGCACTGTTGGTCATGCTTCTGACGTGCTTCTCGTGCGTTTCCGCCCTGGCGGGAACAAAGGTAAACATCGAAGAGGGAACCTACTATATCAAGGCGGTCAACGGGAACGCGAAGGGCCAGGTGCTCTACTGGAATGAAAAGGCAAGTGACCAAAACACCAGCATGATGTTTGAATCATGCGGCGGATCACACGCGGACTATGAAGTGTGGTACATCAGGAAAAATCGTAATTTTGATGACTACTACGGCATTTACTTGTACAAGACTTACTATGACTATAATCGCCATGGGCAGGAATACAACAACCGTATCGAGATCGACAATCTGACGGGAAGGGATCAGCCATACATCGGCAGCACAAAGGGACCCCATGTTTTTTGCGGACCTTTCGGCAATCAGGATGACGCCTTTGAATTTGTGCGGGAAAGCGGTAACGATGACTACAAGAACCTCTCGATCTGGTCACGGTCAGATCACTATCGCTTAAACAGGCACAAGGAGGTCAAGCTTTTCCACAGTGACCTCATCTACGTCAACGCAAACAAGGACAATGATACGAACAACAAGCTGTGGGAGCTTGTTCCGGTGAACTATGAGAGGAAACTGAGCAAGAATTCGCTTTCCGTGTCCGCGCAGAAGAACGGAAAGGTGACCGTCGACTGGAAATCCTTCCGCGACAGGATCAAGAACAGCAAGGTCTGGAAGAATGCGAAATACATAGAGATACAGTACAGCACCGACAAGGATTTCATGAAGAATGCCAAGACGAAGACGGTCGAGAAAGGGTCTGTGAACAAGTCGAAGGCAAAGACGGCCCTGTCAAAGCTGGACAAGAACACGACCTATTATATCCGCGCCCGGCTTGTGGACGCCGATGGCGTGGCCTCCAACTGGAGCAAGGCCGTTAAGATCACAACCAAGGGTGGCAAGTGGCAAGTCCTGTTCAATGGAACAGCAAAACAATTCACGATGACTGTTGGCGATACGCTCGACTTGAAGTCGGAGCTGTCGTTGGAGGACGCCGAACTGACCTGGCAGAGCAGCGACGCGGATATCGCCGCGGTGTCTGAGGATGGCGTCGTGATGGCGCTAAAGGCCGGTACAGCCCACATAACCGTTGCCAACGAGGACGGCGACGAGGCGTCGGTTACCGTTCAGGTCAAAGACGCAGAGGGCATCGTGCTGCTTGACGGCGTGGACGATTCGATTCTGTCGACCGACGGGGAACTGACCTTGCCGACCGACGGGGAGCTGGTTCTTCCGACCGACGGGGAACTGACCCTGCCGATCGACAGGGAACTGAATGAGACCATCGAGGTGTCGATAGAAGACTAACAGCTGTATTTCAGCCACCTTCATATACGACGTGTTCCAAGGAACTACCGCACAATACGGCGGTAGTTCCTTTATTGTTCCAACCCGTCAGCCAAAGAAAATGCCCACACATTTCTGTGTGGGCACCCCCATGCGGTGAAAGACGGTTTACCCGGTTTATTTCTGTAGTTTCGCGTCCACCAGCCGTTCGTACTCGTCCACCAGGCCCTTAAAATATTCCATGGCAGCGTGATAAGTCTCTTCCTTCAGAGGGTCGACTCCGGCGATGGCCAGCAAGGTCTGTGGATCGGCGCTGCGTCCGGCCTTCAGGAAGCTGAGATAGTCCTCCACGGCATTCTCCCTGCCGCCCAAAATGCCCTGGGCGATGGAGGCCGCATAGGTAATGGAGGTCGCGTACATATAGACATAGTAGGGCTGATAGAAGTGCGGGATCTCCGCCCAGTGGTATTTGCTTTCCGGGAAGCTCACGATCGAATCACCGCGATACGCATTCAAAAGCTCAAGGTACCTGTCGCTCAGGGCCTCGCCGTCCAGCGCTTCGCCGGCCTCGATGGTCTTGTACAATTCATCCTCGAATTCCGCGAACATCACCTGCGAAAAGAAGGTTCCCGTGAACAGATCAAGGGCGTTCTGCAGGTAGTAGAGCCTCTCATCGTCGTTGGCGGCATGGGACATCTTGTAATTGTAGTAGAGCAGCTCATTGGTGGTGGAGGCCACCTCCTGGGTGAACAGTGTGGGGGTGTGATACTGCTTCGGCTGGTTCTCATCGGCCAGCGTTTCATACATGGCGTGACCCATCTCATGGGCAATGGCACTGACGTCTCCTGAATAACCGTTATAGTTGAACAGCACCCAGGGATACCCGACGTCGCAGGGCTTCATAAAGGCTCCCGTGGTCTTGGTGGCGGCGGGATAGACATCCACGTGTCCGCTGGAAATGATGGCCTTGAAGGTGTTGGTGTAATCCTCGCCGAGCACGCCCAGCGCGTCGATGACTTCGGCGACAGCGTCCTCATACCCGATCTTGCCGGGGTTGAAGTCGGAAACGTAGGTCGCCGTATCGAAGGGGTACTGTTCCTCCAATCCCAGGCCGCGGGCGTGGGCGCGATAGTAGCGCTGGAAATCCCCGATGCCTTCGTGGGCGCAATCGATCAGCATGTCGTACACGGCAGGCTCCACATCGTAGGCGTACAGCTGGGCTTCGCGGGTCGTCTCGAAGTGGCTCAGAAGCGCGCTGGCATAGGCGTGCTTCGCGTTCCCCTCCAGCAGCGTCGCCAGGGTGTTGATGTAATTCCTGGCACGGGAGCCGTACAGCTTGTTGGCCTCCGCCTTGAATTCACGGCTGTATTCATCGGAGTAGATAATATCGTCATAGACCGCGTCCGTCACTTCCTGGACCGTACCGTCGGGCATGGTGATGGCCGGGTAGGGCATCTCGACATACTCCAGGCGTTCGAAGGCCCTTTCGGGATAGCCCAAAGCCATGGACATCGTGGCCAGCGCGGCATTGGCTTCCTCGCCCAGGGGCTGGGACCTGGGATCGGTATACCCCTTCACCGCATAGCTGTAATCGGCAAAGACGGGATCGGAGAAGATCGCCTTCCGTTCCTCCATGGGCATGGCGAAGATCTCAGGTGTCGCGAAAGCCGAGAGCTGGGCTTCCTTGACATGCATGGCGCTCAGCTTCGCCTGCAGCTGGGCAAATACCGGATCGGTCGAATCGAGGTTGCTGCCGAGATCGGCGTAGAGAGTCAGCTTGTCCTGAAGCCCGGTCAGTTCCGTGTAGTAAGCGAACCGAAGATAATCGCAGATGTCCTGCGCGTTGTTCAGCTTGCCGCGGTACTGCTCGTAGTTGTCGAGCATCTCCATGACGGTGTCGTAATCCGCCTGCCATTCGTCCACGCTGCCGTAAATGCTCGCCAGATCCCAGGTCGTGGGCAACGCGCCTTCCGCCGAGGCAGTAGCCATGACAGGGAGCAGAAGCAGCAACGTCAAAAGCAATGCCAATCGTCTCTTCATTCCAATTATCCTCCTCGTATTATTTCCAGATTGTAACCGTTTGGTCGCATACAGATTCTGATTTATCGCGGGCTATCGCCCGCTTGAAGGGGGACAGGTCCCCCTTCAATACATCCCCCTCAGATTTGCCTGAAATCGCAAGCGATTTCCGGG
>ONJE01000166.1 GCA_900318045.1 uncultured Eubacteriales bacterium | reverse complement strand
TCCCGCTTTCAAGGACAATCTTCCCTTCGGTTGGAGATATATTCTGATTTGTGGGGGAGACGAGGGAACAGGGAACAGGGAACAGGGAACAGGAAAAGCCGCGCGCGAAACGATACAACCAAGACAAAGGAAACGTTTCCGCGATAAAATGAGACGCGAAATCCCTGAAAACCCTGAAAAACCTGTAGCGGCGATACTGGCACCACAATGACATTTATTCGGAAAGGGTACGACGGTACAGCATGTACGATTTCATAATTCACGCGCCAGCCGCCATTCCTGTTCCCTGTTCCCTGTTCCCTCGTTTCCGCGACAAATCAGAATTTTTCTTCCTCCATAATACCCCCATTATATCTGCAACCATCCCCCCCGTCAAGCAACGCTGCGCTAAATGCAAGGCGCGTTTCCCTTGCAAAGCGCGGGGGAATGTCCTATAATATATACAAAACAGGCCCGCCCGGGCCAACGAGGGGTAACGCGATGAAACTGGCACGCCTGTCCCACTTCAACAGCCTGCGCCGCTACGCGCTGGTGCGCTATACGCGCCTTATTCGGGGGATCGACCCGGATAAGGTGGTATTCTGCTGCTTCAATGGCACGGCCTACGGCGATAATCCCCGCTGCATCTCGGAGCGGCTGCATGCCCTGCGCCCCAGGACGAAGATCGTCTGGCTGCTGACCGACGGGGCGGCGCAACGCCTGAAGCCCATACTGCCGGATTACATCACGATCGCGACTTACAGGAGCGACGCGGCTTACAGGGCCCTCGCCACCGCCCGGGTGCTGGTGGACAACGCCACCCAGGACCGCTACCTGACCCTTTCCGAAGGCCGCCAGTTCTACGTCCAGACCTGGCACGGCGACCGGGCCATCAAGAAGATCTGCTACGATTTGAACATGCCGGGGGACGGCCGCCGCCTGGAGGAGCGCTGCGCGAGGGTGCTGACGGGCTCGACCTTTGGGGAGAAGCTGTACCGCACCGCCTTTCGATACAGGGGCGCGTATATAAAGGCCGGCTCTCCCCGAAACGACATCCTGGTGCGGGGCGACCCGGACCGGGCCCGGGCGGTCCGGGCATCGCTGGGCGTGCCCGGGAACACGCGGCTGCTGCTGTACGCCCCCACCTACCGGGAAAAGGGGGACGTGATACCCAGAGCGGCCAGGATGGACATGGAGCGCACGCTGAACCGGCTGGAGCAAAAGACCGGGGGCAAGTGGATGTGCCTGTTCCGGGCCCACTACCTGTCTGCGGGCATCGATTTGCAGGCGGTGCAGGGCCGGGTCGTGGACGCCACTTCATACCCGGACATGGCCGACCTGCTGTTGATTGCCGACATGGTGGTCACGGACTATTCCTCCTGCGCGCTGGATTTCATCGTCATGGACCGGCCCGCGCTGTTCTACATGCCGGACTGGCAGGCTTACGCTGCCGACCGGGGCGTGTACTTCGACGCGCCGGAGAGCCCGCTGATGACTGCGGCGGACCAGGCCGGGCTGGAGGCGCTGATCGACGGCCTGACCCCGGAGGGGGTGCTGGCAAATTGCGCGGCCATCCGGGAATACTTCGGCTACTACGAGACCGGCCGCGCCACCGACGCCGCCTGCGAATACATCATCGGGCGTCTGGGCAGCAAGGACAGGATGGGGGATTGACGGGGGAAATGCTGCCCCGTCCTTTACCCGCCCGCGCTTGACACCTGCCCCGGATTGCTCTATGCTGAATTGATACCATTGACCGATTGAGAGGAGACGCTTGCATTGGCAGAATATCCCCTTACCTATTACCTGGCAAACATCGTGCGCCGCACGGTGCTGTTCATCACCCGTACCACGAAGGGCATTGACCCGAACAAGGTGGTGTTCAGCTGCTTCGGGGGCCGAAGCTACGGCGACAACACGCGCATCATCTCCGAGCGGCTGCACGAGCGCTGCCCGAATGCGAAGATCATCTGGCAGTTCAGCAAGGACAACCTGGCCCGGCTGAGCAAGGAGGTTCCGGACTACGTCAGGTGCGTGGAGTACCGCAGCCTGGAGGCCGTCAGGGAATTCGCCACCGCCCGGGTGTGGGTGGACAACTTCGCAAAGGGCCACTACCTGCGCCTTGCGAAGGGCCGCCAGTACTATATACAAACCTGGCACGGCGACCGGGCCATCAAGAAGATCGGCTACGACGAGGCAAAGCCCAGCCAGCGGCGGCTGGAGGAGAAGTGTTCCCGCATCACCACGGCCTCGACCTTCGGCGAGAAGATGTACCGCACCGCCTTTGCCTACAGGGGGGAATACATCAAGGCCGGCTCCCCCCGCAACGACCCCCTGGTGAAAAACGACCCCGCCGAGCGCGCGCGCATCCGCCGGGCCCTGGGCATCGACGGCGATACCGGCCTGTTGCTGTACGCCCCTACCTATCGGGAGAAGAAGGAGATGATTCCCCGGGAGGTGCAGATGGACCTGGGCCGGACGCTGGACTGCCTGGAAAAGAAGACCGGCAAGGCCTGGAAGTGCCTGTTCCGGGCCCACTACCTGTCCGCGGGCATCGATCTGGAGGCGGTGAAGGGCCGCACCGTGGATGTCACCGCCTACCCGGACATGACCGAGCTGCTGCTTGCGGCGGACATGGTGCTGACGGACTACTCCTCCTGCGCGCTGGACTTCATCATCATGGACCGGCCCGCGCTGTTCTACATCCCCGACTGGGACAACTACGTGGCCACCCGGGGCGTCTACTTCGACATCCGCGAAAGCCCGCTGATGACGGCGGACACCCAGGAACAGCTGGAGGCGCTGATCAGGGGCCTGACCCCGGAGCAGGCCGCGCAGAACTGTGCCGACATCCGCGAATACTTCGGCTACTACGAGACGGGCCGCGCCACCGAAGCGGTTTGCGATTACATCACCGAGCGCTTGGGCAACCTGGAGCGGCTGCCTGAGTGACGAAGGGAGCGAGTGCATGAACGTCGCCATCATCATCGCCGGGGGCGTGGGCAGCCGCATGGGCCTGGACATCCCCAAGCAGTTCGTCCACATCTACGGCAAGCCGGTGATCATCTACACGCTGGAGGGCTTTCAGCGCCACCCGGAGATCGACGCCATTGAGGTGGTCTGCCTGTCCGGCTGGGAGGAAACCCTGCGGGATTATGCACGCCAGTACGGCATCACCAAGCTGAAGTGGGTCGTCACCGGCGGGGCCTCGGGCCAGGAATCCATACGCAACGGCGTTTACGGCCTGGAGGGCGAGCTGGCAGCGGACGACATCGCCATCATCCACGACGGCATACGGCCCATGGTGGATTCCAGCGTGCTGTCGGACGTACTGAGGGTGTGTCGGCTTCACGGCAACGGCGTCACGTCCACCCCCTACAACGACCAGATTTTCCGCAAACTGGACGACTATTGCACCCGGGAATACATCACCCGGGAGACGTTGCGCAGGGTGGCCACGCCCCAGGCGTACAGGTACGGCCTGCTGCTGGAGGGCTACCGGCGGGCCTTCGCCGAGGGCATCGGCATCACCGGTTCGGCCTACACCAATACCATGATGGTGGACCTGGGCCACACGCTGTACTTCGCCGCGGGCTCCGACAAGAACATCAAGCTGACCAGCAGGGACGACCTGGCGCTGTTCAAGGCGTTCCTGCGCATGGAGAACGATTGACATGCTCAATGAAAACTACGCCCGGGGCCTGCTGGAGACCTGCGGGGCGGTGCCGGGGCTGGACGGGCTGCGGGGCAAGCGGGTGTTGGTCACCGGGGCCACGGGGCTGATCGGCTCGTGTCTGGTGGACGCGCTGCTGCTGATGAACGGGGCGCGGGACATGGGCGTGGAAATCCACGCCGCCGGGCGCAGCGAATCGCGAATGCGGGAGCGCTTCGGCGCGGCGATGGACGATCCCCGTTTCCACTTCGTGCCCTATGACGCCGCGAAGCCCCTGTCTATCGACTTCGGGGCGGACTGTGTGATTCACGCGGCCACCAGCGCCCATCCACTGGCCTACGCCACAGACCCGGTGGGCATCATGCAGGCAAATGTCGTCGGCGCGATGCACCTGCTGGAAGCGGTGAAGGCTTGGGGCCACGGACGCTTTCTGCTGCTGTCCTCCGGTGAAATCTACGGCGAAAACCCCGTGTTCGAAGCGGGCTTTTCCGAAACAGACATCGGGGTGGTCGATACGATGAAGCCCCGTGCCTGCTACCCGGAGGGCAAGCGGGCTGCGGAGACGCTGTGCGCCGCCTACGCTGCCCAATACGGCGTGGACGCGGTGGTGGCGCGGCTGTGCCACACCTACGGGCCCACCTTCACCGCCGACAACAGCCGCGCCGACGCCCAGTTTTTACGCAACGCCCTGGCGGGGCGGGACATCGTGATGAAGAGCGCGGGCAGCCAGGTGCGCTCCTGGTGCTACGTGGCCGACGCGGTGGCAGCCCTGCTGACGCTGCTGCTCCGGGGCGAGGCCGGACAGGCCTACAACGTGGCCAACCGCCGCGCCGTGGCCTCCATCCGCGAGTATGCCCAGACGCTGGCCGACATCGCCGGGGTGAAGCTGACCTTCGAGCTGCCCTCCGAAACGGAGAAAGCGGGCTACACCCGCGTCACCCGCGCCGTGCTGAACCCGGCCAAGCTTGAGGCCCTCGGCTGGCAACCGAGGTACGGATTGAGGGAAGGGCTGGAGGAGAGCTATGAGGGGTGCAAATCAGAATTGAGGGATTAGTTTTTGGTTTTAGGCAAGGAGGCTGGCGCGTTGCCTAAAGCCTTCCCCTGAATCGCTCCCTTCGGTCGCTGGGGAAGGCTTTGGGACACGTTTCCTATAAATCAAACAAATCCCGGAGGGATTTGCACCACCACTAGCCACTGGCCTCTAACCACTAATCACTCAATTCCCCCCAAGGAGAAAACCATGTCAAAAAAGAAGAAGCGCAGGGGGCTGACCCTGTCCCCGGTTCTGGCGGCGGTGCTGGCCGTCGCGCTGGTGGGCGTGTCCTTTGGCGCCGGCTGGTTCTTTGGTGTGCGTTCCACCCAATTCCACGGCAACATACTGCTGGTAAATGAGAGCCACCGGCTGTCGGCAGACTACGTGCCCGACGAGCTGGTGAACCTGTACACCCAGCGGCATTCCTTCCGCATGGCCAGCAGCGAGATCTACCTGACCCGCCAAACCTACGAGGCCATGGAGAAGATGTTCCACGCCGCCGAGGAGGCGAACATGAACGGCTACATCGTCACCAGCGGATATCGCAGCTATCAGCGCCAGCAGGAGGTCTACGCCGCGAGCGAGCCCGGCAAGGCCCAACAGCCCGGGGCGAGCGAGCACCAGACCGGCCTGGCCTTCGACGTGACCGTGGAGACCAATGACGGCTTCGAGAACACGCCCCAGTACGGCTGGCTGATGGCCCATGCCCACGAGTACGGCTTCATACAGCGCTATCCCGCCAATAAGGCCGATGTGACCGGCATCAGCTACGAGCCCTGGCACTACCGCTACGTGGGCGTGGATGCCGCCACCCGGATGCACAACTCCGGCCAGACGCTGGAGGAATTCCTGGCAAAATAGCGGCGGCAATCTGCCGAGGCCACATTTTTTGCTGTGATTGGAATACCTGTAGCGGCGTCGCCATCTCTCTCGCGCTTCCCGCGCACGAAATGGCGACGCCGCTACAGCGTTTTTGCGAAATAAAAGATCCTTTGCTGTGCTCAGGATGACATCGAAACGCGAACGTGTCATCCTGAGCGCAGCGAAGGATCTTTCACAAATTGTAATTGGTTACTGTCGCATACGAAATCTGATTTAGCGAGATGTTAGCAGAAATGCAAAGGGTAGTGCAAAGGGAACAGGGAACAGGGAACAGGAATGGCGGCTGCCGCAACCAAAAGCCTTCCCCTTCAGGGGGGCCGTAGGCCCTAGCGAGCCTGCGAGCGTCAGGT
>ONJE01000292.1 GCA_900318045.1 uncultured Eubacteriales bacterium | reverse complement strand
ACTCTGGTCGACAGGCTCCCTGCCGTGAAAAAAGCCCCGCCCGCGGCGTACATGCCGCCGCGTACGATTAAAGATCGGGGCGCTCCGCCCCCGATACCCTCGGCGAGTTAGCGTTGTTACGGATCGCGTCAACCGCCATTCCCTAACCCCTCTAATTCTGATTTGTGGCAGAGCGACAAATCAGAATTTATCCATCTCCGAAAGGCGGTTTGCTCATGCTCCGGGACATCATTGACCGTTCGAAGCGCATCGTCTGCTTTACCGGGGCGGGGGTATCCACCGCCAGCGGGATACCCGACTTCCGGGGCGCGGAGGGGCTGTTCAGCGAGGAATGGGGCGGCCTGACCCCGGAGATGATTCTCAGCGCGTCCTTCTTCTACCTGCACCCGGAGCGCTTCTTCGAATTTTACCGTGCGCGTATGCTGTACCCGGACGCGAAGCCCAACGCCGCCCACATGGCGCTGTACGATCTGGAGAAAGCGGGGAAGCTGCGGGGCGTGGTTACCCAGAACATCGACGGGCTGCACAAAAGGGCGGGGAACCGGCTGGTGTACGAGATCCACGGCAGCGTGTGGGAGAACTACTGCATGGACTGCAACGCCTTTTACGGCCTCGAAAAGATCATGAATTCCGACGGCATTCCCCGGTGCGAGCGCTGCGGCGGCGTGGTGAAGCCCTGGGTGGTGCTCTACGGCGAAGCCCCGGACAAGTACACCTGCATGGGGGCCTGCCGGGAGATATCGAACTGCGACACGCTGATCGTGGCGGGCACGTCGCTGTCGGTGGAGCCCGCGGCGTCCTTCCTGGACTATTTTCACGGCAGGCACCTGGTGGTCATCAACAACGAACCCACGCCCGCGGACAGGCGGGCGACGCTGGTGATCCGCGGGGATGCGGCCGGGGTGTTTGCAAAAATCCTCCCTGGCACGGCGGATTCTGAAAACAAGCTGAGATAGCGGGAGCAGCCAATGCAGCGGTGCAGCAGAAAACTCAAATCCCCAGCTGGTGGCGCAGGGCGTCCTGCAGCACCTGGGAGAAGTTGATGTGGCGGTTCTCCGCGGCGGTGTTCAGCCACTGGGGGATGGTCAGCGTTTTCTTTACGGCCTTCTCCGAGTGGGCGCGCCGATAGGCGTCGGTGTCCGCCAGGACCAGCGTCACGGTTGCGTTCTCCCCGTGGACGATGTTCTTGTCGGACGAGGCGGCGGGGATTTCCACGCCGTTCTCCTCCGCCCGGGACAGCCACCCGCCCAGCGCGTCCTCGGCCATAAACAGCGCGTCCGCGAGGTCGTCGCCGCAGGTATAGCAGTTCGGCAGGTCCGGGAAGGTCACATTGTACAGCCCGTCCTCGGGCTCAAAGATGGCGGGATAGACGTATTTCATGTTTGTGCCCCTTTCAGATTTCAGCATGTTGGTTCTTTATGACCGCTTACAGTTTTTTATTTCAGCCCTGCGTCCTTCATGATTCGGTTCGCGGTGCCGGTGGGAATTTCCTTTGAAGGGTGTCGTGGAAGCATGATTTCCCTTTCTGTCGCGGGGCAATACCAGTAGTCGTGCTCGCCGCGATGCTCCACGAAATAGCACCCGGCCTTCTTGAGCAGCTTGGCGAGTTCGCTGGTTTTCATGGATGTACCTCCAAAGATTGTCGGGTAAGCAGAATTGACATTGCTGTTAGAATTTACAAAGAGAGTATAACACGTATTTACACGTGTTGTCAAGAATGGAAACAGGAAAAACAGAGCAGGAGTGCCGTGAGGACATTCTGACTTGACGCAAAAGGCACTCGCTGAAATGCTGGGGATGAAGCAGCCACAGTATTTTCGCTATGAGCAGGGGTATCGTGACATACCTACGGATATTCTGATCAAATTGGCTGATTTGTATGGAACCACGACGGATTACCTGTTGGGGCGGACAAATAACTCAAAGCTAATGCAGCGGCGGCGTCCACACTGCCACGGGTATCTAGTGGAGATACTCATGGCTGCATGGATGCCGCCGCTATACTAATCTCAATCTAAATGTATGCAAGCATGCGAGCGGATTTTTCGTCATACCAAGGCGAAGGCCCGCAGGCTTGGGCCCGCAGGCTTGCTGGCGGCAAGTCAAGGGACTTCAACGCCGGTATGGCGGAAAAGATGCCGCATGATTGTATAGGTTTAGGTTGAGATTAGTATAATGGGCATATATCTGTCAGCTCGGGTCGTAATCGTCGCCGTGCTCCTGCATGGTGATGGTGCCGGTGGTGGGGTCGTAGATGGGGGGCTTGCAGCGGTTGCAGGGCGCAAACTGGCATAGGCGAACTTGCACTTGTATTCGTGGTAGCACTTCGCGCCGTCGGCGGCGTAGACGTAGTGCACGTCGTTTTCCACCGCGGGCACGATGATGGAGTCGGTCTGTTCGCTGGTGTAGCCGGGGACGATGAAGCTGGGCAGGTCCGGGCCGTAGACCTCCACCTCGGGGCGGTTGGTCACCAGCTGGACCCCGCCGCCCTTGGGGGGCGTGGCGGTGGGGGCGATCAGCACCGCTACCAGCACCGCGGCCATCGCCACGCTGATGCAGGCCTTTACCGCCGGGTGCCATGTGCAGCTGCGCCGCCACATCCTGGAAAGCCCCACCGGGGGCACCAGCAGCCACAGGGCCGTCTTCAGGTTTTCGTTGTCCCTCAGGGGCACCCGGGGCTTCCTCGGCTTCCTGGGCTTTGGGGGGTGGGATTTGATATGGTTTTGACCCCGCGCTGCGCCCTGCGCGGCGGCGCCCCGCGCGGGGGCGCGCCTGCGGCTGTCATTGCGGCTGTCTGGTTTCACTTTATGTCACGACCTTTTTCGGCAAATTATGACAGAATTCTTCTGTGACTGTGACTATTGTAGTCGATTTTTGCAAAAAAGTAAATAGAAAAAGTCTAAAAATTTCTGTTTGGAAATAAATTTAATATTTTTGTAATAATATTTTGGCCCTGAACGGCATATGCCATGGGTTTGACCAGTTTCCTAAATGGGATATTAATGGACTATTCCTTGACAGTTTTCAGACAACGATGCTATAATGCGCGTATCATCAGTATTATGATGTCGGAGTTATGCCGAGGTGAACGGCTATGAATGGATATGAAGTGTTGAACATACCGGCGACGGCCTCCCTGGACGAGATCCGGGTGGCCTACCGCAACCTGGCGCGACGCTGGCACCCGGACCGCTTCATGCCGGGTCCCGAGAGGGACTGGGCCAACGAGAAGATGGCGGCCATCAACGCGGCCTACCGGGCGTGCATTGACGGCGCGTCGCAGGACATCGGGCAGGGCCCCCTCGGAGAGCGGGAGGCGCTGAAGCGGGTGCAGGCGCTGATCGACGACGGCAAGTACCAGACGGCCCGGAAGCTGTTGATGGGTTTCGACACCCGCTGCGCCGAGTGGAATTACCTGTTCGGGGCGGTGCTGCTGAAGCTGAGCGAGACCCAGAAGGCCTTGATCTACCTGTCCGTGGCGGCCCACCAGGCCCCCGAAAGCGTGAAATACGCCCGGGCGCTGAAGGAGGCCCGGCAGCTGGACACCACCCGGCGACTGAACAACCTTTTCGCCCGCCGCGTAAGGGTGGGGGAGCGGCCGTAGGCTTCAGGAGCTATCGGCGAAGAGGAATCGATAATCCCACCGCACAACCCACGAAAAAAGCCCCCACAAGGGGGGCTTTTTCCGTGAGCGGAGGCGGAGGTATGGCGGCGCAAGCGCCGCGGCAGGGCCGAACCCATTCGCTGCGCGAAGAGGGTCCGATAATCCCACCGCCCCGCCCACGAAAAAAGCCCCCGCAAGGGGGGCTTTTTCCGTGAGCGGAGGCGGTGGGATTCGAACCCACGGACGGTTGCCCGTCACCTGATTTCGAGTCAGGGCCGTTATGACCACTTCGATACACCTCCACGGCAGGAATCATTATACCCCAGATTCGCCGCGAATGTCAAGGCGTGTTCGGGCAGGGGAGGGGATTGTGCGCAGGATTTAACGTTGGGGGGTAATTCTGATTTATCGAGCGTCAGCTCGACAAATCAGAATTTATTATTGACCTTCTCCCCCAAACCCACTATAATGAAAGAAATATCGTTTATAACCATGGGCGGGGGTTCCGCCTGGAAAGGCAGATGACGGGCATGAACATGGAGCTGTTGACGCTGCTTGAGAAGGACGCGCGGCTGACGCCGGCGCAGCTGGGGACGATGCTGGGCCGGGATGAACAGAGCGTTTCCGACGAGATCGCAGAATACGAAAGAAACCACATCATACTGGGCTATCCGGCCCTGATCGACTGGACCAAGACGGACGACGAGCTGGTGACGGCGCTGATCGAGGTGCGCATCTCCCCTCAGCGGGGCGACGGTTTCGACCGCATTGCCGAGCGCATTTACCAGTATGAAGAGGTGGAGAGCCTGTACCTGATGTCCGGGTCCTACGACCTGGCGGTGACCATCACGGGCCGCAGCCTGCGGGCGGTGGCGGAGTTCGTACATGCGCGCCTGGCCGTCATCGACGGCGTGACCGGCACGGCCACCCACTTCATACTGAAGAAGTACAAGGAGAAGAACCACCTGTACACCAAGCTGCCGGAGCAGGAAGAGAGGGTGTTGTTCGTATGATCGACTATGAAGCTGCGCTGTCGCCACGGGTGAAGGGCATCGCCCCCTCGGGCATCCGCAAGTTCTTCGATTTGCTGGAAAACATGGATTCCAGCGACGCCATCTCCCTGGGCGTGGGCGAGCCTGACTTCGTCACGCCCTGGCACATCCGGGACGCCGGCGTCTATGCCCTGGAGAAGGGCTTCACCAAGTACACCTCCAACGCCGGCCTGATGGAGCTGCGCCGGGAGATTTCCAGGTACATGCTGCGCCGCTTCGGCCTGAGCTACGACCCCGCGGGCCAGATGGTGGTGACCGTGGGCGGCAGCGAGGGCATCGACATCGCCGTGCGGGCCATCGTGGGCGAGGGGGACGAGGTCATCATCCCCGTGCCGTCGTTCGTGTGCTACGGCCCCATCGTGGAGCTGGTGGGCGGCGTGCCGGTGTACGTGGAGACCAAAGCCGAAAACGAGTTCCGGCTGACCGCCGACGAGCTGCGCGCCGCCATCACCCCCCGCACCAAGCTGCTGGTGCTGCCCTTCCCCAACAATCCCACCGGGGCCATCATGGAGAGAGGCGACCTGGAGGCCATCGCCGAGGTGCTGCGGGGCACCAACATCATCGTGCTTTCCGACGAGATCTACGCCGAGCTGACCTACGGCGGGCGGCATATGTCCATCGCCAACATCCCGGATATGTACATCCGCACGCTGGTGGTCAACGGCTTTTCAAAGGCCTATGCCATGACCGGCTGGCGGCTGGGCTTCGTGTGCGGGCCGCGGGAGCTGATCAAGCAGATGATGAAGATCCACCAGTACGCCATCATGTGCGCCCCCACCACCAGCCAGTATGCCGCCGTGGAGGCCATGCGCAGCGGCGACGGCGACATTTCGATGATGTGCAAGGACTACGACTACCGCCGCCGCTTCCTGCTGGAAAAGCTGCGGGATATCGGGCTGGCATGCTTTGAGCCGAGGGGCGCGTTCTACATGTTCCCGTCGATCCAGTCCACCGGCATGTCCTCCGCCGACTTCTGCGCCCGCTTCCTCACCGAGGCGCACGTGGCCGTCATCCCCGGCACCGCCTTCGGCGCGGGGGGCGAGGGCTTCGTGCGCATGTGCTACGCCAGCTCCCTGGCGAATTTGAGCGAGGCCATGGACCGGCTGGAGCGGTTTTTGAAAAGGCTGTGAAATTCTGATTTATCGCGGGCTTGCGCCCGCTTGAAGGGGGACAGGTCCCCCTTCAATACATCCTCCTCAGATTTGCCTGAAATCGCAAGCGATTTCCGGGC
>ONJE01000241.1 GCA_900318045.1 uncultured Eubacteriales bacterium | reverse complement strand
CGGAAATCGCTTGCGATTTCAGGCAAATCTGAGGAGGATGTATTGAAGGGGGACCTGTCCCCCTTCAAGCGGGCGATAGCCCGCGACAAATCAGAATTTCCCCCCTCTACTCAAACAGCGCCGTGGACAGATACCGGTCGCCGGTGTCCGGCAACAGGGCCACGATGGTCTTGCCGGCATTCTCCGGGCGCTTGGCCAGCTGTATGGCCGCCCAGGCTGCCGCGCCGGAGGAGATGCCCACCAGCACGCCCTCCTGCCGGCCGATCTGCCGGCCGGTGGCGAAGGCATCCTCATTGGCGACGGTGATGATCTCGTCATAGACCTTGGTATCCAGCACCTTCGGCACGAAGCCCGCGCCGATACCCTGGATCTTGTGGGCCCCGGCCACGCCGGTGGACAGCACGGCGGAGCTCGCCGGCTCCACAGCCACCACCTTCACCCCGGGCTTCTTCGACTTCAGGTACTGGCCCACGCCGGTGACGGTTCCGCCGGTGCCCACGCCCGCCACGAAGATGTCCACCTCGCCGTCGGTGTCGGCGTAGATCTCGGGTCCGGTGGTTTCCAGGTGGGCCTTGGGGTTGGCAGGGTTGTCGAACTGGCCAGGGATAAAGCTGTTCTCGATCTCCTTCGACAGCTCCTCCGCCTTTGCGATGGCGCCCTTCATGCCCTTCGCGCCCTCGGTGAGCACCAGCCTGGCCCCGTAGGCCTTCATCAGCTGGCGGCGCTCCACCGACATGGTTTCGGGCATGACGATGATGATGTCATAGCCCCGCGCCGCGGCCACCGCCGCCAGGCCGATGCCGGTGTTGCCGGAGGTGGGCTCGATGATGGTCGCCCCTGGCTTCAGCAGGCCCTTCGCCTCAGCGTCGTCGATCATGGCCTTGGCGATGCGATCCTTCACGCTGCCGGCGGGGTTGAAGTATTCCAGCTTCGCCAGCAACCGGGCCTTCAGGCCCTCGGCCGCCTCGATGTGGCTCAGCTCCAGCAGCGGGGTATGGCCGATCAGCTGGTCCGCACTTTTATAGATGTTGGACATTTTGAGTCGCTCCTCTCAATATTGCATAATTTTTCTGCACGGCGTCTTGGAGGGAGGCGTGCCGGGGCACGTTGACCGACGACAACGCCGCAATGGCGAATTGAGGCAAGCATAATGTATGGATAATTTCTGCACAGGCCCTTACCCTATGCTCTTGAACGCCGCATCCAGCGCCGCGATCAGGTCCTCGGCCTTCTCGATGCCGATGGACAGGCGGATGGTGTTGGGCTTGATGCCTTGCTGGGCCAGCTCAGCCTCGGTCTCCTGGCTGTGGGTGGTGCTGGCCGGGTGGATCACCAGGCTCTTCACGTCGGCCACGTTGGCCAGCAGCGAGAAGATGGGCAGGTTGTCGATGAATTTCTGGGCCTTCTTCGCGTCGCCCCTGATCTCAAAGGTGAATATGCTGCCGCCGCCGTTCGGCAGGTACTTCCCGTACAGCGCATGGCTGGGCTCGCTTGGCAGGGACGGATGGTGCACCGCCTCCACCTGGGGATGCCTGGCCAGGTAGTCCACCACCTTCAGCGCGTTTTCCACGTGCCTCTCAACCCGCAGCGACAGGGTCTCCAGCCCCTGGAGAAAGATGAAGGCGTGGAAGGGCGAAAGCGTCGCGCCGGTGTCCCGCAGCAGTATGGCGCGGATGTAGGTGACGAAGGCCGCCGGGCCCACCGCGTCGGCAAAGGATACGCCGTGGTAGCTGGGGTTCGGGTCGGCGATCCAGGGGTACTTGTCCCCGGCCTTCCAGTTGAATTTGCCGCCCTCGACGATCACGCCGCCGATGGCCGTGCCATGGCCGCCGATGAACTTGGTGGCGCTGTGCACCACGATGTCCGCGCCCCACTCGATGGGCCGCACCAGAAACGGCGTGGCGAAGGTGCTGTCCACCACCAGCGGGATGCCGTGGCGATGGGCGACGTCAGCGAGGGCCTCGATGTCCACCAGGTTCGAATTCGGGTTGCCCAGCGTCTCCACAAAGACGGCCTTGGTCTTTTCGGTGATGGCCGCCTCGAAGCTGCCCTCCACCTCCGGATCCACGAACGTGGTGGTGATGCCGCTGGTCAGCGGCAGCGTATGGGCCAGCAGGTTGTAGGTGCCGCCATAGATGGTCTTCGAGGCCACGATGTGCTCGCCGGAGCGGGCAAGGGCCTGGAAGGTGTAGCTGATGGCCGCCGCGCCGCTGGCCACCGCCAGGGCCGCGCTGCCACCCTCCAGCGAGGCGATGCGCTGTTCAAAGATGTCGTTGGTGGGGTTGGTCAGCCGCCCGTAGATGTTGCCGGCATCCCGCAGGCCGAAGCGGTCGGCGGCGTGTTGGCTGTTGTGAAACACGAAGGACGTAGACGCGTAGATCGGCACGGCGCGGGCGTCGGTGACTGGATCGGCATGCTCCTGGCCGATGTGCAGCTGGCGGGTTTCAAAGGCCCAGTTTTTCGAAGAACGGATATCAGACATTTTTATAGCCTCCTGTCGGTGTCGGTGATGGTAGATGTACTGCGCGGACATCGACACATTCGGTCTGTGTTCATCCGCGCCGCCAGCAGCACTTTTCGCCGTTGCCGCGTCATCACCCTCACCCCTTTGCTCGCTTCATTGATAAAAGCATACCGCAGGAGGCGGGTTTTGTCCAATACTCTATTTATATGATAGGTTATAGCTTCATGCTATAGGCAGAGCTGTACAAAGCGATTCATCTTGATTTGGCAGGGTGTCAGCGGAGCATCCAAAAGTAGCCTTCCCCTTTGGGGAAGGCTTTTGGTCGCGGCATCAGCTATTCCTGTTTCCTGGGACGTAGTCCCCGCCAAATCAGGATTTGCCTCAGATCAGTCCTTCACCGCATGTCCCTTGCACTTGATCACATCCACGACCCTCTTGCACAGCTCGAGGCACATGTCGTCGCTCTCGGCCTCCACCATCACGCGGACCACGGGCTCGGTGCCGGATTCGCGGACCAGTATGCGACCCGTTTCGCCCAGCTGGTCGGCGACCGCCTTGACCGCGGCCTGCACGTCGGGATCGTTCTGCGCCTCGGCCTTGTCGTAGACCTTGACGTTGATCAGCTCCTGGGGGTACATCTGGAAGCCCTCGCACAGTTCGCTCATCTTTTTCTTGCGGGCGATCATGCACTCCATCATCTTGAGGGAGGTGAGGATGCCGTCGCCGGTGGTGGCGTACTTCGAGAAGATGATGTGGCCGCTCTGCTCGCCGCCCAGCCGGCAGCCGTGCTGCGTCATGTACTCGTAGACGTACTTGTCGCCCACCTTGGTCTTGACCACGTCGATGCCCCGCTCGTTCAGCGCCTTGAACAGGCCGAAGTTGCTCATCACCGTGGCCACCACGGGCTTGTCCACCAGCTTGCCCCGGTCCTGCATGTAGCAGGCGTAGGCGTACATGATGTGGTCGCCGGTGAGCACGTCGCCCTTCTCGTCCACCACCAGGCAGCGGTCGGCGTCGCCGTCGTAGGCGAAGCCCACGTCCAGGTGGTTGTCCAGCACGAACTGCTGGAGCGCTTCGATGTGGGTCGAGCCCACGCCTTTGTTGATGTTCGTGCCGTTGGGCTCCGCGCCCATCACGAAGGTGCGTGCGCCCAGCGCCTCGAACACAGCCTTGGCGATCATCCAGGACGCGCCGTTGGCGCAGTCCAGGCCCACCCGCAGGCCGCGGAAGCTGTACAGGCCGTGGCTGATCAGGTAGCCCACGTAGCGGTTGCGGCCGCTGACGTAGTCCACCGTCTCGCCGATGTGCTCCTTCAGCGCGAAGGGCAGCTCCTTCACCTGCTGGCCGAACACGTTCAGCTTGCCGTCCAGGTAATCCTCGATCAGCCTGATGGTGTCCTCGCCCATCTTCTCGCCGTTGCCGTCCAGCAGCTTTATGCCATTGTCGTAGAACGGATTGTGGCTGGCCGAGATCATGATGCCGCAGTCGAACTCGTCGGCATGGGTGACCCAGGCCACGCTGGGCGTGGTGGTGACGTGGAGCATGTAGGCGTCCGCGCCGCTGGCCGTCAGGCCCGCGATCAGCGCGTATTCAAACATGTAGGACGAGCGGCGGGTGTCCTTGCCAATGACGATCTTCGCGTTCTCCCGGTTGCCGGCAAAGCGCCGCTGCTGGGTGTAGTACCAGCCCAGGAAGCGCCCCACCTGGTAGGCGTGGTCCGCCGTCAGTGTAACGTTGGCCTCCCCCCGGAAGCCGTCGGTGCCGAAATATTTGCCCATGGTTTTGTCCTTTCGTTGGTCGATGAATTCTGAGTTGGCGGGGAGAGGGATTAGGGATTAGGGATTAGGGATTAGGAAAAGCCGCGCACCAATGTAGTACGAGAGATGAAACAGCTGTTCTCGCGACAGAATAGAGAATATATCCATGCGTCAGCCACTATTTCTAATCCCTAATCCCTATTCCCTAATCCCTCGTCCTGAACAAAGAATTTTATAGGCGTTCTGCCTTCTCAATATCCAAAAAATACTTGTACGTATCCACCGTCAGCTCGCCGCAGGCGGGTTCGTCGCAGGCGATGATGGCGTTGGGATGGGTCTGCAGCGCGGAGCAGGTCCACTTCTGGCTGACGCCGCCCTCCACGGAGGCCGCCAGCGCCCGGGCCTTGTTGTGGCCGTTGATCAGGATCAGCACCTCGCGGGCGTCCATCACCGTGCCGATGCCCACGGACAGCGCCTTTGCGGGCACCTTCTCCGGGTCGTTGCCGAAGAAGCGGCTGTTCACGATGCGGGTGTCGCTGGTCAGCACGCGCACGCCGGTTCGGCTGGTCAGCGATGTGAAGGGCTCGTTGAAGGCCAGGTGGCCGTCCACGCCGATGCCGCCCAGGAACAGGTCGATGCCGCCCAGGGAGGCAATCTTCTCCTCGTACCGTGCGCACTCGGCCTCGGGATCCTTCGCCATGCCGTCGAGGATGTTCACGTTATTCTTCGGGATGTCGATGTGATCGAAGAAGTTGGACCACATGAAGTACCAGTAGCTCTGGTCGTGCTCCCGGGGCAGGCCCAGGTACTCGTCCATGTTGAAGGTGACCACGTTCTTGAATGAAACCGCGCCCGCCTTGTTCATGCGGGCCAGCTCGGCGTACACGCCCAGCGGCGAGGAGCCGGTGGGCAGGCCCAGAACGAAGGGCCGGTCGCCCCTGTGGGCATTGATCCTGGCCGCGATATAGTCTGCGGCCCACTTGCACATCTTATCGTAATTCTCCTGGATGACAACGCGCATGATGATACACACTCCTTCTTAATTGGTCAGATTCTGATTAGTCGAGCTGAGAGAACCCCTCCGGCGCTGCGCGCCACCTCCCCTTTCAGGGGAGGCATTTGGGCTAACTTGTCGGGGGTATCGGGGGCGGAGCGCCCCGATCTTAATCGTACGCGGCGGCATGTACGCCGCGGGCGGGGCTTTTTTCACGGCAGGGAGCCTGTCGACCAGAGTGAAAAAAGCTTCCTTGCAGATTTGCCGC